>CALGNW010000278.1 GCA_937958345.1 uncultured Neomegalonema sp.
CCTGATTGCTGCCGGCGCTTGCGCCGTTTTGCGCGAGAAACTGGCGGGTTTTCTCACAAATTCCGAGGGTTTTGCAACGTTCGGGAACTGTGGTCTCGATGAAGATTACGAGATGATCCGCGATCAGTTCCGCCGCTTTGCCGATGAAAAAGTCATCCCGTTTGCCCATGAATGGCATCTTAAGGACGAGTTGATTCCTATGGAAATCATCTCTGAGATGTCGGAACTGGGCGTTTTCGGCCTCACAATCCCCGAAGAACACGGCGGTTTCGGGATGAGCAAAACCGCGATGTGTGTTGTTTCCGAAGAGCTTTCCCGCGGTTATATCGGTGTCGGCTCGCTCGGCACACGCACCGAAATCGCTGCCGAGCTGATCCTGGCAGGCGGGACGGACGCGCAAAAGGCGTATTGGCTACCGAAACTCGCTTCAGGCGAGACGCTGCCTACGGCTGTTTTCACAGAACCCAACACAGGGTCTGACCTTGGATCATTGAAAACAAAAGGAAAAAAGGATGGCGACGAATGGGTGCTGTCCGGCAACAAGACGTGGATTACACACGCAGCGCGTGCAGATATAATGACCGTTCTCGCCAGAACTGTCGAGGGCACAACCGATCACCGCGGCCTGAGCATGTTCATCGCCCCGAAAGAGCGCGGTGATTGCTCAAATCCTTTTCCGAACAAAGAGATAAGCGGCGGCGAAATCGAAGTCCTCGGCTATCGCGGTATGAAGGAATACACGGTCGCGTTCGACGATTACAAGATTCCGGGCGATGCTTTGCTGGGCGGCGAAGAAGGACAGGGCTTTAGGCAACTGATGAAAACCTTTGAATCTGCAAGGATTCAAACAGCGGCGCGCGCCGTCGGCGTCGCACAAAACGCGCTGGAACTCGGCCTGACCTACGCGCAGGACCGTGAGCAGTTCGGCAAACCGCTGTCGGCATTTCCGCGCGTCGCAGGCAAGCTGGCGATTATGGCCGTCGAAATAATGATCGCGCGTCAGCTAACTTACTTTTCTGCAAGGGAAAAAGACGCCGACCGCCGCTGTGATCTGGAGGCGGGGATGGCGAAACTGTTGGGCGCGCGGGTCGCGTGGGCCTGTGCCGACAATGCGCTGCAAATTCATGGCGGTAACGGGTTTGCTTTAGAGTACCCCGTCAGCCGCGTGCTATGCGATAGCCGAATCCTCAACATCTTTGAGGGCGCCGCCGAAATTCAGGCGGGCGTCATCGCGCGGCGACTGCTGGAAACGTAGGGGACGGGCGTTCTAACTCTCGTACTCGCCTCTGAGGTGCGCTACGCTGCCTCCTGTTACAATTTGTTCAGGAGAATCCGATGTTTCGTAGCCTAGCGTTTGCCGCACTCATACTTTCCGCATGCACGGCTCCTCCCTCCGGAGGTGGCGGGGGCGGCACACCCCAGGGGCCTCAGCCCGTCGCTCTCATAGGAAGCTACACACTGATCGAGTTGAACGGACGCCCCGTCCCTGCCGGCGTGACGCTCGATCTCGCCGGAGACGGCAGTTTTGGCGGCCAAGCACCCTGTAATCGGTATTTCGGCGGCTATTCTGCCGGCAGTGATTTCAGCTTCGGGTTCTCGCAAATCGGCGCGACGCGCGCAGCCTGTCCGCAACTCGCCCTTGAGGGCGCGTATTTGAGTGCACTCGGAACGGCAACGCAGTTTCGTCCCGGACGGGAGGGCGATACAATCGCGTTCCTCGACGCGAGCGGCACGACAGTAGCCAGCTATGTCAGGGCATCGTCGCCGGGCGCGCATGTCGATATCAGCGGCAATTGGGTCATCACAGCAGCGCAAGTAAACGGAGTTTTGACGCCAAATCCCGGGCCGACCAGTGCAGGGGTCACCTTCACAAGCGCAACACGTGAATTTAGTGCAAACTTAGGCTGCAACAACGCCAGCGGGCCATACACCCGCAATGGAAATTCGATTGATTTCGGCGCGATCGCAGTCACAACCCGCCAGTGCTTTGCACCTGCACCGCTTGAGGGGCCGCTGTTGGCCGCCTTCAATCTCGTCCAGACAATCGTGCAAACGCCGACGGGAATTGATCTGACGGATGCCGCAGGTCAGCCGCTTATCAGGCTGACGCGCTAATCAAGACGGGCGACCCTCGGGATAGCCTGCCTCGACATTTTGTAAGTGGCAGGCTGTTTCGATGCGTTCTTCCAAAAGCGCCATGAACGGCGTTGCTTCCATACCTGCGGGTATCGGCTCAAGAAACTCCATAACGATGGTTCCCGGATATCTGAGAAAACTGTTCCGTCCCCAGAAAAGTCCCGCATTCGTCGCTGTTGGCACGCAAGGAACCTGAATTGTATCAACGATCTTCCAGACCCCGATCTTGAACGGAGCCTGCACGGCCGGTGCGACGCGCGTTCCTTGCGGAAAGATCACTGTCTGACCCGGTCCGTCGGCCTTCTGCTGCTTCACGATACCCTCGACCATTGATCGCACGGCCGCACCTTTCTTACCGCGGGCAACAGGGATACCGCCGATACGCGCTCCGTAGAGACCGAGAACAGGCGCATAAAGCAATTCGCGTTTAAAAACATAGCGTGGACGCGGGAGTGCAACCATGATCAGGACCATGTCGATAAACGACTGGTGCTTCGCAGCGAGAACGACTTCGGTGTCCGGAGCCTCTCCCCGGATCTCATAGTCGATGCCGCAAATGACTCTCATCAACCACAGGATCGTGTGGGAATATGCGCGCATAACGCCATACGTTCCCTCGCGCGAATACAGCGCAAACGGCAGTCCGAGCAGACCGTATATCGGCATCAGAAAATAGATTAGAAAGTTGAAGATCGCGGACCGAATGTAAATCATCACGCACCGCGCCTTAATGTACCAAGAACCGTAATACGAGCCGCAAGCACACAGACCAAGACGGCAAAAACCACGACCCCCAAAAGCAGGAACCACCAATAGCCGGATAAATCGAGCGACGGCAGTGCCCGGCTTACGGTTGAGAGCGCATCAAAACTCACCATCGCGCCGAGTGCGAGGATGCACCCGACGATACCACCGATCAAACCAAGCCAGAAATATCGCGTTTGGTAGAGACCGGCAACGTACCGGTCCTCGGCTCCGGCGAGACGCAAGGTTGCTATATTGGCACTCTGCGCCGACAAACCGGACCTCACGCTGAGAATAACAACCGCCGCAATCGCCAACGCACAGACGATCAGCGCGCCAAGCGCGACACTGCGTACCGCATGCGCGGCGGACGCCGCTCGCCCGCGCCACTCGCCATGATCATCATAGACCGCCCCCGTAGCTGCACCATCAAGCCTTGCCTGCACAATCGAAGTATCAGGCTCATTGGCGGAATCTATTGTGACGGCGACAATTGCGGGCGCTGGCAAGTCTGACAGTTCAGGGGCCGCCCCGAACCACGGTTCCAGCAAAGCTGCAACCTCGTCTTCGGTCAGCGGCACGGCATCAATAACACCCTCGGTGCTTTTTAAGATGTCGAGCACGATATCAAGCTGCTGCTCCGGCGCGCCCTCCTCCGCACCAATCCGGACGGTCGCCGCACCGGACAAGCCGTCGGTCCATGCACCCGCTAACTTCGACGCACCCAGTGCGCCAGCCAGAGCAAAGCACGCCAAAAAAGCCATGGCAGCAACGATCAATGCCATCAGGATGCCACCGCCGGACCTGAACGGAATCAACGAACTGTTTCTCATGCCGCCACCCCGCCGCTCGATGTGCCTGACTTCAGATCTATCGTCGGTTTTTTTGAACGCTTCACCAAATCCGCATCATGTGTTGCGAAAACAACCGTCTTGCCCAGACGGTTCATTTCCATGAACAACTGCATGATCCGCTCGGCCATCTCGGGATCGACACTGCCGGTCGGTTCGTCCGCAAGAATGATGTCGGGTGACGCCACCACAGCTCTTGCGATTGCGACCCGCTGCTTTTCGCCGCCGGAAAGCTGCGGTGGCCGGATATGCATTTGCCCGCCCAGACCAACCCATTGAAGCATTTCAGCAACGTTATCGCGGTACTCGACCTCTCGCGCACCGGCGACTCGCAACGGCAGCGCGACGTTTTCAGCCGCAGTCAGATGGTCTAACAGCCGAAAATCCTGAAAGACGACCCCGATCCGCCTCCGAAACCATGCAATCTCGTCACGGGTAAGCGTCGAGATATCGCGTCCAAACAGCGAAATTTTTCCCGCAGATGGCAAGTCGTCCAGATATAACAGCCTCAGCAGTGAGCTTTTTCCCGCACCCGATGCGCCAGTGATGAACGTGAACGCGCCATCCGGCACGTCAAAACTCAATCCCTGCAACACATCCGGACCCCGGCCATACCGAAATCCGACATTTTCAAACAGAATCAAGTCTGCCTCCCTGCTTGGTGCATGACGCGAAAAGGTTGATACACATCCGGCTTGCGTTCGGCCACCTTTGAGGCAAAACCTGTTAAGCATATTTGTGACCGTTACCCAATGGTGCTCCGAGCCTTTATTCCGCTTGAAACTGAGGGCGTTATGTCGAACCACACGCGCAGCAACAGCCGAATTGCATCATTTCGGCACACATGGTTTCTTGCGCATTGAAATACACGCTCGATTCGAATTGAAGGCAGGGAAATCCATTACATGTCCGAGAAATTGATTGTTGCCTGCCCGGCATGCGAAACGCGGTTCGTTGCACCGCTTGAAAAATTTCTGCCGAACGGACGTAAGGTTCGATGCGCAAAATGCGGCCACGCTTGGTTTCAAAACATCGACGGAAGCGCGACGGACATCGCGACGCACGCAACAACAACGACACCTAATCCCGAGCGCGTAGCGCCCGCGGCCGTCGCGCCGGTTGTCGCAGCCCAAGCCGCACCTCCGTCCGAGAGCATTATGGATCGCGCGGCGCAAGCGGTCGATCCGCACGCACATGAACAGGTGCAACATGCCCGCGAAACAGGGGTCGCTCAACCCGAGCAATTCGACCATGACAGCCGATTGACCGCCGGACCGGCAGCCTCCGGTTCAGCCGCCGGAGTCGCTGTGGCAAGTGGTACCGCATCCGCAGGTGTCGGCACAGAAGACGTGGGAGACGGCGTCAGCAAGCCCGCCCGCCGGAAGCCGAGCCCGGAAAAACGTCGCTGGCTACCCCGGATTCTATTCTACACGGTTGCTGCTGCGCTGATCGCTGGCGCGGTCAGCTACTTCTTTAAGGACGAAATCGTCGAAAAGGCACCAGACCTTGATCCCCCTCTGACAAGCTGGAAGCAGAACGTCGACGCCGTCGTTTCGAAGGTCATTCCTCCGGCCCGTCCGATGAAGATCGAGAATGTAAAATACGATATAAACGAGGTTGACGAGGAACCGGCGCTTTTGGTCACTGCCGATGTTCTGAACAGCAGTGCCAAGTTGGAAGAAGCCCCCAAACTTGTCGTGACACTCTTCGGCGAAAATAACGCCATCCTCGAAAAACTCAGCCTCGCGCCGGAGGACTTGGACGGCAAAATCGAAGCCGGGGAAAGCGCACCCTATTTCTTGCGGATGCCCTATCCGCCCGAAGACCTGACACGGGTCGAGGTTGACTTCGCCGACTAAGCGTTCGGTCGAAAAAGGTCGACTTTTGACGCCCGGCTTAAAGCGCCGGGCGCTGTGTCCACGGTTCATTAAACATAAAGACCGCGCCGGTTACGCTCGTTCGCACATCCTTCGTGAAGTGCGAGAATTCAATGCGGAACCCCGGCCTGTCCTCCCCAGCCCTCGAAATCACGGATCTGCGTAAGGCTTTTGACAAACCCGCCGTAGACGGTTTGTCATTATCCATCGGCACGGGCGAATTTTACGCGCTGTTGGGTCCAAACGGCGCCGGTAAAACAACAACCCTGCGGATGGTCGCCGGTTTGCTTGAAGCGGACGCGGGCAGCGTATCCATTTGCGGCGTTGATGCGTTTGCCAACTCTATCGAGGCAAAACGCGTGCTGGCATGGGTTCCCGACGAGCCGATGATTTACGACAAGCTTACCCCTCTCGAGTATCTCGAATTCGTCTCCGGGCTTTGGGGCATGAACCCCGATCACGCCCGCTTCAAAGCGGACAGCTTGCTTGAACAATTCGGACTTGCCGAACAAGCGGATGTTCGGTGCGGCGGGTTCTCGAAAGGGATGCGCCAAAAAGTTGCGCTGGCAGGCGCGCTCGTGCACGAACCCCGGCTCATCATTCTGGACGAGCCACTGACGGGGCTGGATGCAGGTTCGGCGCGGCAGGTTAAAACCGTCTTGCGGGGTCTCGTTGCAGACGGAGTGACAGTTATTATGACCACACATATTCTCGAGGTCGCCGAACGTATGGCCGACCGCATCGGCATTATCGCGAAAGGCCGGCTGGTAACCGAGGGAACGCTCAAAGAGTTGAGCGAACGCGCCAGTGCGAGCGGTATGACACTCGAGGACATCTTTTTGGAAGTCGTCGGTGCTAACATGCAGCCGGCATCGGCAAAATCCCCAACAGCGCATGCAAGCGGCTCTGCGGCATGACCCGCTCTGCGCTCATCCGGTTCACACATCACGAAATCCGGCTCGCATGGCGTGACTGGGCATGGCTGTTTGCTGGGCGTCGCAACGCAACGACAAACCGTGCCATTTGCGGAATCGCCATTTTTGCCGCGATCCTTCATTTGATTGGCTATGCTGTTCTGAAGGGTTTTTTTGAGCGGGGCGGCAGCGTCGATCAAACCGCGTTGGCCGTAATCTCGGTCAGCGTTGTTCTAAGCTTCACCATGTTGCTTTCGCAGGCAATGGAATCTGTCACCCGCGCATTTTACGCACGCGATGACCTTGATCTGATCCTGTCGTCACCCGCACCGTCACGCGATTTGTTTATGGTTCGGATTGGCATGATGGGAATGACAAGCTGGTTGATGTCCATTCTGCTTATCGCGCCCTTTTTGAATGTCGCGACTTTCCTCGGCGGTGTAAACTGGCTGGCAGGGTATGCTGTCATGCTGTCGGTCGCCCTGCTGGCGACGGGTAGCGCGGTATTGAGCACGCTGCTGATGTTCAAAACCTTCGGTGCGAAACGCACGAGGCTTTTCGCACAGATCACCGCAGCAGTTGTCGGAGCGGCCTTTTTGATCGGACTGCAACTGGTCGCAATCATCTCTTACGGCTCAATGTCCCGGTTTTCTCTATTCAACGAAACTTTTCTGACGAACCACGCGCCCGCCACGGAGTCCGGTCTGTGGTTGCTGGCGCGCGCTGTGACCGGCGACGCGGATTCACTTCTGCTGATCGTCGGCGGTTCATTTACGTTCTTCGCGCTTGCCACGTATACCGGCGCCGTTCAGTTCAGAAAGATCGTGGTCGCCGCTTTGGGTGTCGCGGATGGCACGCACAGGCAAAAGCGACGGCAGCGCATGTTTGTCATGCGCTCGGTCAATGGCGCATTGGTTCACAAAGAACTTAAACTGATCGGGCGCGACCCGTGGCTTATCTCTCAGACATTGATGCAGGTACTCTATCTGTTGCCGCCCGCTTTCATGCTTTGGATCAGCTTCGGAACAGAGACCCAAGTCTCTGTCATCGTTGCACCGGTTATCGTGATGGCGGTTGGCCAACTCGCGGGCGGTTTGGCTTGGCTTACGATCTCGGGAGAAGATGCGCCGGACCTGATCGCGACCGCGCCGGTTTCGGACGATGCGAAATTGTGGGCGAAGGTAAAGGCGGTTCTTCTTATCATCGCCGCTCTCATCGCCCCTATGGCTTTGGCACTGGCGTCAGTGTCGGCTTGGGGGGCGGTCGTCACATTCGCCGGGGCGATGACCGCGGCCAGCTGTGCGATCCTCGTGCAGCTTTGGTTCCGTTCTCAGGCAAAGCGGACGATGTTCAGACGCAGACAGGTCGCGTCCAAGGTATCGACCTTTGCCGAGGCCGCAGCCTCGATCCTTTGCGCCGGAACAACAGCTCTTGTCGCGGCATCACAGCCCTTCGCGATCATTCCGGCCCTGCTACTGGCCTTCGTCATGGGCCTGACATGGCATTTGGCAAAAGGGTCGCGTCCGTCCCGCCCTCACGCAATGGCGTGACGGGCGTGGCTGGCACAATCGCTGAATCGCTCAATCGGTTAGCGGAAAGTCAAAACCGCTTTTGCAGGCGATCGAGATAGTCGCGCTCACCCTCGGACCGGTTTCTTTCAGACTGACGACGGCGAATCTCACGCTGGATTTCAAGCGCGCGATTTCGGGCACGTTCGCCCGGCACATCAACACCTAAACCATCGTCAGGCCCGACAGACCGGCTAAGCCGACCGAACGGGTCAAACTGCTCGGAGTTCGATCCCGTGTCCGCACCGCTCTGGCGACCATTCGGGCCGCCTTCGCCGTCCTCGCCATTCCGTGCGGCTTCTTCGGCCAATGCCTGCGCGCCCTCTCGCAAACGGTCCAGCGCACGCGCCTGCTTGTCAATTGCATCATTCAAGTCGCCGTTGCCGATACTGTCGCGCGCAGCGCCCATCTCGCGTTCGGCATCACCGAGCGCGTCCCGCGCACCGGGGGCGTCCATTCCTCCGAGCATACCGTCAAGCTCGCCGCGCAGGCCCTCTTGGCGACCCCTCAGGCTGCCTTGTCCCTCGGCTTGTCCGCCCTCGCGGCCCTGTTGATTCTGCCCCTGTCCTTGGCCTTGGCCGAACTGTTGGCCCTGGCCCTGCTGGCCGGGGCTTTGCCCCTGACCTTGCTGGCCCGTTTGTCCTTGTCCGGGCTGGCCCTGCTGCCCCTGGCCTTGCTGACCCTGCTGCCCCTGGCCTTGCTGGCCTTGCTGCCCCTGACCCTGACCCTGCTGGCCCTGTTGGCCTTGCTGACCGTTCTGGCCCTGCTGACCGGGGCGCTGCTGCTGCGAGCCGTTCTCTCCGTTTTGAAGGTCTTGGAACGTCTCGTCCGCAAGCTCCTGCTGTCGGCGCATCATATCCTGCAGGGCTTGCTCTTGCTGGCCTTGTCCTTGGCCCTGACCCTGCGACATCTGAAGGTTTTCAAGCATTTCACTCAGAGCGGATAGCATCTGCTCCGCCTGATCGCGCGACCCGTCCTTGGCCGTTTGTTCAAGCTGATCCAGCAACTTTTCCAGATCCTGACGGGTCATACTCTGCTGGTTTTGACTTTGCTGGCCTTCTGGAGGCTGCTGGCCATTCTGCTGATTGCGCATCGCCTGACGGGCCATCTCGTCAAGGTACTCGTTCATCTTATCGCGTAGTTCCGCCATGAGCTGTTCGAGTTCCTCGTCAGACGCCCCGCGCTCCAACGCATCCTTGAGCCGGCGCTGTGCTGAACGCAGTTGTTCAAGCGCGTTATCAAGATCACCCTCTTCCAACCGCAGGGCCGCGCTCCATAGCAGCTCTAAAATCTCGGTTCGCTCCTCAAGAAAGCGGTCCTCGTTCACGGCATACGTCAGGCGCTTCTTTGCAGTAGATGTTGCAAGGAACGCCGTCGGGTCACTGAAATAATCATCCGGATAGTCGGTGAACGCCTCGATCATATCGAGCGCATCCCACGCGACGCGATAATCCCAGGCAAGATCACGCCGCTGTTCGATCAGCGCCTTGGCCATCGGCTCGGTAAATACTTTGCCCGGCAGAATAAAAGAAACCGGATCAGATTCGGTAATCTGCCCGGCCGCATCCTCGGCAAACAGCGTCATCGTTACCGGCGAGCCTACCCAGGGATGCTCGATCACGTCATGCTCGACCGATTGTTCGACCACTTCATCGGCCATCGCGGCGGGCGGAGCGAGGGTCAGTTCAATGGGGTCGTCAACTTCATCGGGCGCAGACTGCATCCCCGACCGGTCAGCCACGATCACCGCGCGGGCGGCAACCACGCCGTAATCATCCTCGGCGGTAAACGAGAAGCCCAGCGAGCGTGTCGCGGTCGGCGCGGGTTGCGCGCTGACGCCGATTTCGGGCGGCATATCCGGTATCACCGCCAACGACCAATCGCCCAGCGACTGGCCCTGATACAAAACGTTGAGGTCGGTATCCTCGGTGATCGCGGCGGTCAGGCCGAAAACACCGCCCGCATCCTCGATAAATCCGGCTGAACCATCTTCAACCGTCGGCGCTTCGACCACACCGCTTGCGCGGATCGTCACAACCGACCCGGTTGGAACGGCCAGCGCGTCCCCGGACTTTTCGGTCATGTAGACAGGTGCAATTCCGGTATACGGCGGCGGAGCAACCCACGCCTCAAGCGCGGGTGTCAGGACTGCGACCTCGGCAACGACCGGCACAGGGCTCAACAGGGCGGCGACACGGTCCGCACCGCCAATGCGTGAATAGGCAATCGAAACCAGCAGCACGAGCAGCGCGACAAACCGCAGCCCCCATGTGTCGAACGCAGACAGGCGGGTATTCGGCGCAGGCGCGCGTGCATCCTCTGCATCGCGCATCAGCCGCTCGCGGTGTGCCTGCCACATCCGGCGGGCATCGGCATCTTGATTGCCGACCGCGATATCCTCGTCCAGCATCGACGCGGCACGGTTGCTAAGCCCCTCGTCCAGCGAGCGCAGCACTTCCCCGCGGCTCGGCGCACGCAGCCGCATTGCACCTGCGATCAGCGCGACCAGCGCACAAAATCCCAAAACGCCGGCAATAACAGCCGGCCAGACGCCCGGTGCCGACTCAAAGACACCCAAGAACCAAAGCGCACCCGCAATGCAGCCAATCACCCAAAGCGGCCAGAAAGCTCTTAATATCCGCTCGATCCACAACGAGCGCCGCGCAGAGCGGACTTTGGCTTCCAGCGTCTTGGGCAATCTCGGTGCCATAGGCGTCGTCATAGGGGCTCTCCTACGCGGTGTGAGTGCTCGCCGATGCGTCTTCGGCGTCCTCCAACCAATCGGGTATCCGGTCTTTTCCTAAGATATCGTCATATGTGAGGCGCGGTCGAGCGATTGCGAAGCGATCTTTGCTCACAATTACCTCAGGTGCGGGCGGACGGGTGTTGTATTCCGACGCCATAACGGCCCCGTAAGCGCCTGCAGAGCGGAACACGACAAGATCACCCTGCGAAACGTTCGGCATAACCCGTTGTTTTGCAAACGTATCACCGCTTTCACAAATCGGTCCGACGACGTCGTAAGGTTGTGTCGGTGCATTCGCGGGCGCTTCGTTAACCGGATCAATGTCGTGCCATGCGTCATAAAGCGCAGGACGCACCAGATCGTTCATTGCCGCGTCGAGGATCAGGAATCGCCGCCCGGCATTTTCTTTCACATAGACCACTTCAGAAACCAAAATCCCCGCATTGGCGGCGATCAGGCGGCCCGGCTCGATCTCGAATTCACGGTCTTCCATCCCGGCAAAAACCCGCCGCACCATCGCGCCATAATCGAACGGCAGCGGCGGCGGCTGGTTATCGCGAGTGTACGGCACACCAAGGCCGCCCCCCAGATCAATACGCGGAATAGGAATGCCGTCAGCCTCCAACCGCTCGATCAGATCACGCATCAGCGTATAGGCTTGCTCGTAGGGTTCCAGGTCCGTCAGTTGCGAACCGATGTGCATATCGACCCCAACGACCCGAATACCCTTCATTTGTGCGGCTTTTCGGAACAATCGCGGCGCATCTTCATAGGCTATGCCGAATTTATTCTCGGCTTTACCGGTCGAGATTTTTTCGTGCGTTTTGGCATCAACATCAGGATTCACACGCATCGAGAACGGCGCAACGACGCCCAGAGCCAGCGCGACCTCGTTCAGCAGATCAAGTTCAGGTTCGGATTCGACATTTACCTGCCGCACGTTGTTTTGCAGCGCAAACTCCAACTCACGACGGGTTTTGCCCACACCGGAGAAGATGACCCGCTCACCCGGAATACCCGCCGCCAGCGCCCGCCGGAACTCGCCTTCCGACACAACATCCGCACCGGACCCCAGCCGCGCCAGCGTCCGCAGGACCGCCAGATTCGAATTGGCCTTCACCGCATAGCAAATCAGGCAGTCCAGTCCCGCCAGCGCCTCTTCGAACAGGCGATAGTGCCGTTCCAGCGTCGCCGTTGAATAACAATAGAACGGCGTGCCGACTTCGGCGGCAATTTCCGCAATCGCAACGTCCTCGGCGTGCAGTGCGCCATTCCGGTAGAGAAAGTGATCCAAAACCCGCGCTCCCGCTTCGGTTCAATCTAGTTTTAACCAAACCCGTCTAAGGGTTTTTAACGGAAAACCCAAGGCTTGCCGCAGGAGCAGAACCTATGACTGATTTAACGAATCCGTCAGAGACAACAGGTCGCGCGCTTCCTCTCGGCGAAAGCACGGTCAAGGCCGCCTTCATCCTGACCATCTGTCTCTCTGCGTTGCTGCTTTTCCTGATACAGCCGATGTTCTCCAAAATGGCCCTGCCACTGCTGGGCGGTGCGCCGAATGTCTGGACGACGGCCATGCTGTTCTTCCAGACGATCCTGCTGGCCGGATATGCCTACGCGCATTGGCTCGGCACGCGGGCGAGCATCAATACCCAAATCATCGTGCATCTCAGCGTCACCTTGCTGGCATCGTTCAGCCTGCCCATTGCCATCGCTGCGGGCTGGTCACCGCCAACGACGGGCGACGCGACCATGTGGCTGCTCGGTCTCTTCGCCGCCAGCCTCGGCGCGCCCTTTTTTGCACTCGCGGCGAACGCTCCGCTGCTGCAAAAATGGTACGCAGCGAGCGGCGGCAAAAACGCCGACGACCCGTACTTCCTCTATGCCGCCAGCAACATCGGTTCATTCGGCGCGCTGATGGCCTATCCGTTTCTGCTTGAACCGATGTTCGGCGCAAACGCCCAAAGTCAGGCGTGGACTTACGGATATTTTGCTCTGGCCATCGGCCTGATCGGCTGCGGCTGGATCGCGACACGCGGTGCCGAAAACGCCGAACAACGAGCCGTCGAAACACCGGAACCCTCGGCAAAACCAACCCATCGCGAACTCGCCATCTGGATTGCACTCGCCTTTCTGCCGTCGTCGCTGATGCTCAGCATCACAGCCAAGATCTCAACCGATGTCGGTTCATTTCCGCTGATCTGGACGGTAACGCTGGCGCTCTACCTGCTCAGCTATGTCTTCGCGTTTTCGGACAGGCTGCGCCCTTCGGCGCGCGTCATGAGGATGGTAAATGTTCCGCTGGTTATTCTCAGCCTAGCCATTGCGCTGGGTCATGCGGATGCACTCGGCAACATCATGCTGGGTATTTTGTGTGTGCTGCTATTTTCCGTGGCGTTGACCTGCCATGCCGCCTTGGCGGATCGCCGACCGCCCGAGGCACATCTCACGCGCTTTTATCTCGCCATGTCTGTCGGCGGCGCACTTGGCGGGCTTTTCAATTCGGTTGTCGCACCGCTCATTTTCAACGACGTGTACGAATATCCCATCGTCCTTGCATTGGCACTGCTCGCTGCACCGGGCGCGAAATTCGCGCTGCGCGAGGACGTCAAAGCCGCGCTGCCGGTTGCCGCTCTGATTGCCGCACTGGTCGGACTCGTCGCGGCGCTGATCGCCTTCGAGGTTGCGCCGGATATCGCAATCTTTCTGCCTATTTTGTGGTTCGTCGGCTTTGCCTTCGGCTGGTTCAAGCATCCGATCCGCCAGGCCGTCCTCGCCGTCACACTGGTTGCGGCCTCGCTCGGCGCACAGATATTCACCGACGATCAAATCAAAGAGCGCAGCTTTTTCGGCGTCTATAAAGTCTGGACGCAGGATGATCAGGCCATCCGCCGCCTCGCCCATGGCACAACGGTTCACGGCAGCCAGCGCCTCAGCGGGGATGTTCTGAAACCGCTCAGCTATTACCACCTGAAAACACCCCTCGGCCAAATCACCGAGGCGCGGGCAAAGGATCACCGCGTCGCTGTCGTCGGCCTCGGCGCGGGCAGCCTGGCTTGCTATCATCGCGGTTCGGTCGATTGGACGTTCTATGAGATTGATCCGCTCGTCGACCGCATCGCACGCAACCCCGACATGTTCACCTTCATGAGCGAGTGTGCCGATGACACGCCGACGGTGCTCGGCGATGCCCGCCTGCGGATGACGGAAAAAGACGCTGGCGCATTCGACCTGATTATCCTGGATGCCTTCAGCTCGGACGCGGTTCCCGTGCATTTGCTCACCGTCGAAGCGATGCGTATGTACCGCGAAAAACTGGCCGATGGCGGCGTGATGGCGATTCACATTTCCAACCGCTATTTCGACCTGGCGCCGCCCATTGCAAAGGTGGCGGCGACGGTAGGTATGCAGATCAAGCTGCAAAAGTTTCAACCGACGGCGGAAGAATTCACTGACGGCGCATTTCCGTCGCATGTTCTGATGCTGGCAAAGTCACACGCCGCATTCGGCGCGCTGGCCGAGGATACGCGCTGGGGTCCGGTTTCGCCATCGGATGACAGCGTGTGGACGGACGATTACGCAAACGTGCTGGCCGCGCTAAAATAGCGTACTGCGAGGCTTCGCCGGATTGGTCGAGGCGTCATTGATTTCGGATGTCGCCACGCGCGGCGGCTCCGTTCCGGCCTCGCGCACCAGATCGCCCTTGACCCCGCACGCGGAAAGCGCGGCAATGGCGCAGCCTGTCAGTATAAATAATCTCATGGCCTGCATACCATCACACGATCAGCAAGACGGCAAGATCAACCCGGTGCCATGCCCAGCGCGTGCATATAAAGATCCAGCATGGCTTCCTCTTCGGACCGCTCATTCGGGTCTTTCTTTCGCAGTGCCACAATCTTCCTCAGGGTCTTCGTGTCAAAACCGTTCCCTTTGGCCTCGGCATAGACTTCCTTGATTTGCTCGGCGACTTCTCGCTTTTCCTCATCAAGGCGCTCGATACGCTCGACGATCGTGCGAAGCTGATCCGCAGCGACCTGAACAGTCGAAAAATCGTCGTCGTCAGCCATAATCCAAAGTCCCCGTAATACCCGCTCCGTATGCGAGGCGCTTGGATAGGCCCAAGCCGCCCGCGCTGCAACCCCGTTATCTGTCCGATTAACCGCCCATACCGACACGCATCGCAAAACGCTTTAACGGCGCTGTTTTGCCCAGCGTACTGAGGCCCATGCGCCGCAAATCGCGAATAAACGGCATAGAACTCAGGACCGAGCGGTTCAGCAGATCGACGCCTGCCGTGCGCGCCAGAATATCAGGCATCCGCTGCCGTGCATATTTGCTCAGAACCGCATCAGCGCCGGGATCATCGGACTCCTCGGTGATTGCCGCCAGAGTCTCGACATCGCGCAGCGACGTGTTGAACCCTTGCGCGCCGATGGGCGGAAAGGCATGCGCCGCCTCGGCGATTAGCGCGGTGCGCGGCGCGGTAAGCGCCTTTGTGACGGTAATTCCCGAATTCCACGTCGCGCGATTCTCTACCGCGGTGATCGTGCCGACCGTCCCCTGACTGCGCTCCTGCAACGCACCCATAAACGCGGCATCCTCCAGCGCGATCAGCCGCTCGGCCTCCGCGTCGGGATTCATCCAGACAACACCCGAAGCATTGCCGGGCAAAGGCGCAAAGGTCAGCGGTCCGCCGACGTGATGCATCTCGGTCGAAATCCCCTCATGTGCTGCCGAGTGCGTAATCCGGCACGCAATGATCTTTTGCCCGAATGACCAGTCGCGATGCCCGATCCCTGCTGCCTCCCGCACGGTTGATCTGCGACCATCCGCGCCGACCAGCAATCGGGCGTGAACCGTCTGCCCTGTGCTCAGTGTTGCGATAATCCCGTCACGCCGCACCAACGACCGCTCGACGCTCGCCTCACAGATCAGCGTCGCATTCCTCAGTGCATCAATCCGATTCGCCAGCGCGAGGCGTCCCTTGCCGTTTTCGACATTCCAGCCGAACGGCCCGTCGCCCAATTCGGTGGCATCGAACAGCACATCCTCGCGGGCGTCGGGCGTCTTGCCGCCGCAATCCAGTATACGCAGGCCGACCATCGGCTGCGCACCGGCACCGATTTCGTCCCATGCGCCGGTTTTGCGCAATGTCTCGACACCGGGCATCAGAACGGCGGTTGTGCGTTTGTCGCGCTCCGCCGTTTCGTCGGTCGGCCTCTGTCCGGCCTCGACACACAGCGCGGAATATCCTGCAACAGCCATCCGCGCCGTCATGGCCAACCCGGCCAACCCGCCGCCAACCACCAGCACGTCAATATCCAGACGCTCGCCCGTCATATGTTTCTCTCATCCGATATCGCCTGCACAAATCCTGTCAGGTCTTCCGCTACGAAATGGACGTGATCGTCCGTTGCGCCAAGCGACGCCCAGTCGCAGGCGGTCGGGACATAGACACAACGCATCCCCAGTTCATGCGGAACCAGCAGGTTATGCGCGATATCCTCGAACATCGCCGCGTGAGCGGGATCTCCGCCGGTTTCCTCCAGCACACGATCATAGGCGGAACGCGCGGGTTTCGGCATATAGCGCGACGTGCGAATGTCGAACGCATCGTGAAAAGCACCGGCAATCCCGATCCGGTTCAGAACATTCTCGACATGCCCCATGCTGGCATTGCTGTGAATCACCCGCCGCCCCGGCAAGGCGGCAATCGCATCGCCCAACGCGGGGTTTGGCTGTATCTCTGAAATATCAACGTCGTGGACGTATTCATTGAATGCGTCAGGCTCGACATCGTGATGGATCATCAGCCCCCGCATCGTCAGACCGTATTGCTGAAAATACTCGGTCTGCATGGCTTCGGCGGTCGGCTGGTCAATCCCCAGCTTGTCGATGATATACCCCTGCATCCGCTCGTGGACCTGCCGCCACATGGTTTCGGGGCGCGGGTAAAGCGTGTTGTCGAGATCGAATATCCACAGGTTCACGCTCTCGAACGCGCTCAGGTCCGGCGCTTGGGTCATTCTTCAGGCTCAAAGCTCAGCGCGACACCGTTCATACAATAGCGCAGGCCGGTTGGCGCGGGACCGTCGTTGAAGACGTGCCCCAAATGCCCGTCGCACGCGGCACAGACAATTTCCGTCCGCTTCATAAAGAACCCGCTGTCGTCATGTTCTTCTACCGCTTCGGCATCGACCGGCTGATAGAAACTCGGCCATCCCGTGCCCGAATCGAACTTGGCGGATGCATCGAATAACGGCGCGTCACAGCCTGCACAGCGGTACGTGCCCTCGGCCTTGGGATAGTTATCGTTGGTGAACGCCCGCTCGGTGCCCTTTTTGCGCAAAACGCGATAGGCTTCGGGTGATAGGCTCTGCTGCCACTCGGCATCGGATTTCAGCACTTTATCAACCATCAGTCTTGTCCTCGTCCCGTGAATGCCCGAACGACATCTTGTCATCTTTGGATGTTAGATCCCATGTAGTGCGCGGTGCAGGGAAGTTGAACACTATTTCGCGTCCGGCTGCGCGAGAGACGTAAGCGAGGGTAAAAAGTCCGATGCGATTTCCATTCAAGGGCCGCTATACTGTGCGCCTCGCGGCCAGTGGCGATGACGTTCGCCGGGCGCAAACCCTGCGGCATCTGGCGTTTATCGGCGATACCGGCGCCGCACCGCGTGAAACGGCGCTTGACGCGGATCAGTATGACGTCAAATGCGATCATGTGCTGATCGAAGAGGCCAGGACAGGCGACCTTGTATGTTGCTTCCGATTGCTGCCCTTCGAAAGCGGCGCGGAAATCGACACCAGCTATTCCGCGCAGTTTTACGACCTTGCCGCGCTGCGCACCTTCCCTGACCGTGTTGTCGAGATGGGCCGGTTCTGCGTTCACCCGGATCACCGCAAAGGCGAGGTTTTGCGTACGGCATGGGGCGCAATGACCCGCTATGTCGATGCCCGCCAGATCAAACTATTGATCGGTTGCTCCAGTTTTCACGGCGTTGATGCCGATACCTACAGCGATGTATTCGCCTTGCTCAAGGACCACCACCTTGCGCCGACCCACTGGCTACCCAGACCGAAGGCCGCCAATATTTTCGAGTTTGCCCGAAAACTAAGCCTTCGGCGTGCCGACAAAATCAAAGGCATGCGCCTGATGCCGCCATTACTGCGCGGTTATCTGTCAATGGGCGGCTGGGTCAGCGATCACGCGGTTATTGATCACGACATGAACACGCTGCATGTTTTCACCGGCCTCGAGATCAACCGCGTTCCTGACCGGATCAGCAAGGCTTTGCGCCGCTCCTGACAACATTTCATCTCAAGACATAGTTGCAACACCTTGAGTATTTAGCAACTTTAGGCATTCTCCTCCGTATACAGCACGAATCTCCGGTGATTAAGGTTCGTGTACGTCGCTTTCGGAGCCTGCTGATGAACCGCACTGCCGCCCTCGTTCTTGCCGCAACCTTGACCGGCCTGTCCTTGCCCCCGGCAAAGGCAAGTGACCCGCTCGTCCTGAGAACGGCAGATGGGCTGGGACATATCCCCGTTCAAGGCAGCGCGCTGCTTTATCCGCGCTCAGGGCATATCCTCGTCTTCGGCGTGACACCTAACCATCTCACCCAACCCGCGCCGGATGTACCCGATGCGGGGCAATGGCAATACCAACCGTCGCCGCCTGCTCCGATCCTCGCACCGCCAAAGTTTTCGCATCCCCGGCAGGGGTATTTCCCGCGGGAGCAGCTCGCACCGCAAACCGCTCCGGGATATGAATACGACTACGGCGGAACCGGCACAGATCGCCCGCCCTACCCGATGGAGGGTGCGAGCTGGTCAGAACCGCGCACGACTCCCCTCAACGGCGGATAAGCTAGGGACTGACAAGCTTATCGGTCTGGGGCAGCAACATTCCGTCAATGACGTGAATAATCCCGTTCGACGCAATCGCATCGCTTTGCAAAACATCAACGGTTCGTTTGCGCAGGTCGATCAGGCGCGGGGAATTGGCATCCCCCTGCGCAACGATCACCTCTTTGTTGATCGCAAACACTTTGGTTTTACCGTTCAACTGCGGAAAGACCGTCAGCAGGTCTTCGGTGGTCAGCCGCGCGCGCACAATATGCCCTGACAGCACCTGCTTCAGCGCCCCCAGATCATCCTCGATCATCGCCTTAGCGGATTTGGGGCGCAGCTTGTCAAACGCTGCATCGTTCGGCGCAAAGACGGTCAGCGGTCCCAGCCCGTCCAATTCCGCATCAAGACCCGTTGCCTCCAGCGCTGTCACGAAACGCCGGTGCTCGGACGACGCGCGCAGCGCGGCCATCACGGGCTGATCCGGTGACACAGCAGAACCACCGATCACGACCGGTGGCGGGTCGCGATAAAAACTGCACCCCGAGAGCGCAACGCACCCGCAAAGCCCTGACAACAAACTTCTCCGCGAAACAATCATTCAGCTTTCCGCCCGATTCCGACCTTACCGCCCAATAGCCTGAAGAACGCCCGCCAGCGCAAGACGCCGCGCGGAGCCGAGCTCAGCGGACCGCCGCCACGGCGTCCTTGGGGTATCGGTTTGCGCCGTCCGGCTCCCCAGCGCAAGGCGTTCAGACTCCAATCACGGCGCGACCGCAGGATATTCCCGTAAAACTGCATATAGGGCGGCCAGGTAAACGCCGCCCAATGATCCCACGAGGCCCCGCGCCATGTCGGGCGAAAATCCAACGGCGGATCAAGGCGACTGGCCCAGTTCGCCAGAACCGGCAGGTCAAGGTACAAGTCCATCCACGCCGAAAAATGCGCGCCCTGCGGTTTGCCGTGCAAGCCGATTACCTTGCCGCCGAAGAACAGCGACCAGACCCGGTCCCGAAACCTCGGGCGTTCCTCGGCGCGCCCGACAAAGGCCGCGAACCGGCGTCCCCACCGGCTCAAGGTCGCATCGCGCGAGACGATCACGTTAAATATCTGCGGCTTGCTGCGGCTGTGACGCCGCAAGGCACGCAGCGCGAGACGCGCATCCAGCCAGTGCGGCGCGCCCGACAACAGAATCACGCGCCCGACTCGGTCCAGCTCGGCAACGCGGTTTTCTTCTGCCAGACGGCGCAACGCGAACAGCACAACCCTCGCGCCGAGGCTATGCGCGAACAAATCAATCCGCCGGTTCGGAAAGACCTCGGCCAGCGCAGTGATTGTGCGCGCCAGACCCTCGGCGGCGATCGGTGCGGTCCGGTAGGCTGTGGCGTAATACGTCTCGGCGCCGCCATCGGACCAGCGCAGGGTCGACAGCCAGTCGCGCCAGTCACCGCGCACATAGGTCGGATCACTTGCCCAGCCGAAACCGACGGCCATGCCGCTTTCACCGTCATCATCGCCAAAGCCGAGTCGTTTCGGCCACGGCGAGGAATGAGCGTGCCGCTCTACGTCCAGCTCGTCTTCGTCAAAGTGGTAAATCTGCGAGTGCGGATTGGCGGCACGTCCGCGCTCGTGGCTCAGCGGCGCGCGGGGGTCGTACTGGAAACCGTGCACCATCACGCAGACCGGCCCGTCCGACGCGAGTTCCGGCAGGATCAGCGACCGCTCGCGCTTCAGGTGATCAACCAGCGGCCCGCGCACGTCGCCTTTCAGTTCAGACAAAAGGCCGCACCGGCGATAGGGGTCATAGTCACCGGGGACCCACGCGCCGTCGTGATCCGGCGCAAACAGCGCCCAATCGGCCCCCAGCCGCTGATCCGGCGGTCCGTTTGGACAGCATGTCAGCCTCAACAGCGCCATGCGCTTCCTTTCCCGCCTCTCACCCTCTGGTGCTTTCAGAGCAAACTATTATACTCGGAGCAAATCAATCACTCGTCTCGCCCGGAGGCACTAAATGTCGAACTACGAATATAAAACAGTCGCTTTACCACGCTCGGTCGATAAACGGCGGCGGCGCAGGCAGACCGAGGCGGATCTGGTCGCCGAACAGTTAGGCAAGACGCTGAACGAGGAGGCGGTTGACGGGTGGGAGTATGTTCGCGCGGAAACGCTGACGACTCCGGGTCATCGCACGCTGATGAAACAGGGCGTTCCGGCGGCGTATGTCGTGCTGATCTTCAGACGCGCGAGAGAGAGCGTCTGGAAATCGCAGGCAAAGCAGGGACTCGCGCCGCCAACGGACCCCTCCCCTGCACCGGCTGCCCCAACGCCGCCCGCTCCTGCACCTGCGCCGCAGGCGTCGGCACAGCGCACCGAGCCGGAGGTGCGTTTCGGATCGACCAGCGTCCAGTTGGTTTCGAATGCGGATGGCGGGTCGGTCACGCCGCTGCGTCCTCTTGGATCGGCACAGGACTGAACCCATGGATTTTGCGCTTTCCGAAGATCAGACTGCCATTCAGGATATGGCCCGCACATTTGCGGCGGACCGCCTCGCGCCGAATGCGGCAGAGTGGGACGAGAAGGCGCACTTTCCCAAGGATATCTACCGCGAGGCCGCAACTCTCGGCCTTGCCGCGATGTATACCGGCGAACAGCACGGCGGTTCGGGCCTTGGCCGGATGGAGGCGGCGCTGGTGTTCGAGGCACTCGCCGAGGGCTGCGTCAGCACATCGGCGTTTTTGTCGATCCACAACATGGTCAGTTGGATGGTCGACAGCTTTGGCTCGGACGAAACCCGCGCCGAATACCTGCCGCAACTCTGCTCGATGGAGCAGTTCGCATCCTACTGCCTGACCGAGCCGGGGTCCGGCTCCGATGCCGCCAGTCTCAAGACCAGCGCGCAAACGCACGGCAACGCGGATTACAAACTGAACGGCGGCAAGGCGTTTATTTCGGGGGGCGGCACATCCGACGTCTATCTGGTGATGGCGCGCACATCGGATGACGGGCCAAAGGGGGTCAGCGCGTTTCTGGTTCCCAAGGATGCCAAGGGCATATCTTTCGGCAAGACCGAACAGAAAATGGGCTGGAACAGCCAGCCGACGGCGCAGGTCATGCTCGACGATTGCGTCATCCCCGCGCGAAACCGGCTCGGCGACGAGGGCGAGGGTTTTACATTCGCGATGAAGGGACTGGACGGCGGGCGCATCAACATCGCCGCCTGCTCGCTTGGCGGCGCAAAGGCCGCGATGACCGCCGCCGCAAACTATGCGGGCGAGCGCAGGCAATTCGGCAAACCCATCGGAGAGTTTCAGGCATCGCAATTCAAACTGGCCGACATGGCGACCAACTTTGCCGCGTGTCAGCTGATGACCTACCGCGCGGCCCATGCCCTTGATTCGGGCGATCCGCGCGTGCGCGAAAAATCGGCACAGGCGAAACGATTCGTCACCGATACCTGTTGGCACATCGTCGACGACGCCCTGCAACTGCACGGCGGCTACGGCTATATCAAGGATTACGGGATCGAGCGGATTTTGCGCGATCTGCGCGTTCACCGCATTCTCGAGGGCACGAATGAAATCATGCGTACCATCATCGCGCGCCGGATTCTCAAGGACGTAAAGGACGGCACGCTCGCCGACGCCTTCGCGGCCTGAAGGCGAAGAAATTCCGACTCTCTCTCCTATGACGAGAGAATCGGGACGAAGGGGACGCCGATTCTGCCAAGGCGCGGACGGAACGGCTTCATCGGTGCAAAGCCGGCGCGCCGGACGGCGGCGCTCTCACGGTGAAATTTCACCCGCAAACACAGCCGCCGCCGCTCTCGCTCCAGAGCCGCGCCAATCAGGCAAAAATCAAAATTCAGCGATCCGGCGGCCTGTCGGCCCACGCCATCGCGTGACATTCATATAAAACCGTATCGACCTCGTGGGTCCGGTTGCGCCGATATCCCGGCGGTGTGCCGGACCGCATCGGCCCGTATCGCCCCGGCCCCGGCGGGTTTGCCTCGCGGCGTTCCATCGCCCGCTGCAACCGCCGCGCCTGCGCCGGCATATCTTTCAGCGCCAGCAACAGCGCCTGCATCCGGCGGCACAGCCGACGCGACGCCTCGGCCTCGCGCATGGCGGGGTCCGCGCACAGATCGGCGACCGGATCGGGGCGCGCGGCAGGATCATCAAAAAACCGGATCGCCGGACCCGGCCCGCGCGCCACGCGCCGACCATCCGACAGTTCTGGAATAAACTTGCGGCGGTCGAATAACCAGAAAACCGGCGCACGCACCCCGCCCTTTTTCCGCGTTCCGCCCTGCCCTTCACGGCGCGTTTTCCGAACCGCCGCTGCGAGACGGGGCAACCGCCGCGCCAGATACAGCGTCAGACGACGGGTGGCCGATTCAGCAGGCAGCAACACGCGCAAAATCAACAGACGAACCGGCTTTGGCAAATCGGAAAACGACTTTCCGTCCGCGGCCAATCCTGCGGAAGCGAACAACCCCATCAGCAAACGCAACAGCGCCTCGCGCTGATAGTTGATCACCCGTTCCGCTTCCATACCGTCCTTCTGTCCTCATCAAATTCGCGACAGAACATAATATGAACATTTTGAATTTGTCAATGACAAACATCCCTCCACAGCACGTGCCGCCGGATGACCCGATCAAGTCGGGCAATGACTCCGACTGACCGACATGTGCGCGACCACCTCATCCTAAGGAGCAGGCACAGCCTGCATCTCGAAGGATCGCCAACAGCGCGAAGGCCGTTGCGTCGAATGAAAACTAACTCTCACCAGTAGTGTGGACCCGCGCCAGCGCCCAAAAGTCCTGCTCACTGAGGATGCTAATTTCGTGGCCTTCAGTGATTAATTTCTCTGCCTTCCGATGCTTAGAGCTTTTTGAATATCCGTTCAAAAGAGACGCATCTTGGATACCAACGCAAAGGAAAGTCGTTTTCTTAGTAACGTTATTTTGTACGTCAAAGCCTAGTTTCTGCGCTTCATCGGCAGCGGTCGCCCGCTTGACGGCAAGTTGTCCGGTAAAGACAATTTTCTCGCCAAAAAACGCTGCTTCCCGATCACCCTCTCGACGGAAATCTGCCGACTTGACCGTCACATCTCCGATCGGAAATTTCACTGCTTCAACCCACTCGGTTAAAGGGCGCCCAGACTCCATGACCGCTAGATCGGCGATTTTTGCTGCCGCAGAAGCATCAGAAAGAGCATCGTGGTGTTCCAGCGGAATTGAAAAATGATCTGCTAAATTCGCTAGGCCGTAACCACGATGCGCGAATTCTGACCAAGTCCGCCGGACGATCTTCGTCGTGTCCAGCCAATGGCATTCGATTGGATCAAGTTCATAAGCGTCGTAGCAACGAGCAAATGCGGTTCGATCAAAGTGCCCGTGATGAACAACAACAGCTTCTGACAACAACTGCGTTATTCGCGGAAACACTTCAGAGAAGGTTGGCTTATCTCGAACCGCTTCAGGTTCAATCCCGTGAATTTCAACGTTATAAGGATCAAAATAAGCGTTGGGATTGATCAAACTAGACCAGCTTTCGATCTGATCCGCACCTCTGTGGTGAACCAGTCCGATCTGACAAATTGACGAATAGTCTGCGTTTGCAGTTTCGACATCCAATGCCCAGAAGCTCTCCATGCTGTTGTAACTCCTGCTTCAACACGATCCCTCTAATAATTTACCTCACCCGCAAAGGTTGGACAATAGAATATATTCGCGCAATAATTGCTCAGACTTACCCCCAACAAAACCCTCTGCCGTCACCACTCCCGCCCCGGCCTCGCCTTATATCGCGGCAGGCTCCAGTGCCGCAAAATCGCGCCCGCGCGCAGCACAAATCCCGTGATGATCCCCGCACTCACCGACACCCAGACCGGCAGGCCCAGCGCCGCGCCGCCGACATAAACCGCCGCCGCCGACAGCGCGGCGGTCGCGTAAATTTCCTGCTT
>CALGNW010000279.1 GCA_937958345.1 uncultured Neomegalonema sp.
TCGAGAAAGACGGGCGAAAGGTTCGAGAATGGTTTGCCGCTCGAAACCAGTTCGCTATCATGTTCGACGAACGCTTCAATGCGTGACAATATCTGAAACCCGCATGGGTCAACGCAGATACACAAAGTTTAGGACACTCCCGCGCTGAACCGCGCAATACAGGGCCGGTATTCAGTTTGTGTCGTTCTTACCGTTCGCGCCGGACACTGTGCTCTCATCTTCAGGTAACGAGACTTCGCTTTTGCTGGAGCGTTCTCCGTCGGCCCAATATCCCTCGTACTTCTCGCCGCTTGCGTATTTCATCGTGCCGTAACCGTGGCGCTTTCCGTCGATGAATTCGCCCTCGTAGAAGTTAAAGCCGTCGCCGTTCGGGTATTTGGCCTCGCCCTTGCCATGCATCAGGCCCTTTCTCCAAGAACCTGTGAATTCAAACCCGTCTTCGACAATCGTGATCTTGCCCTTGCCGTGGCGCAGACCGGCCTTGAACTCGCCGATGTAGACGGTTTTGTTGGGATAGATCGCCTTGCCGTTGCCGCTTTGCAGACCGTCGACCCAATCGCCCTCGTAAATATAGCCGGCGGGCGTGATCATTTTGCCTTTGCCGTGGTGAATCGTGTCTTTGAACGTTCCCTCGTAGATGACCTCGTTGGCGTAGCGGGCCTTGCCCTCGCCCTCGATCCGGCCATCGACCCACTCGCCGGTGTATTCGCCGCCATCTTCGTAAGTGATTGTTCCGATACCGTTTGGCGCGCCATCGGCAAAGGTGCCGACATAGACCGAGCCGTTGGGGTAGGTCGCCGTGCCCTGACCGTCGATCTGGCCGTCGCGCCACTCGCCGTCGTATTCGTAGCCGGTCGGCAGGGTGAATTTGCCCTTGCCGTGCTGCTTTCCGTTGACGAATTCGCCGGTGTACTGGCCGCCATCGGGGTATTTTATCGTGCTACCATCTACTGCCTTCGGCGGTTCGGTCGAAGCGGTTTCTTCTGTCTTTTCCTGAGCATAGGAAGGGTGAAGTGTACAGAGCGCCAGACCAGTCGCCACGAGTAGATGTTTCATTCTCAACCCTTTGCCGTTCGCGCGGCGTGATGATTTCGGTTCAGCAGAGTTCGGCAGTGGGCGGATAATAGGAGCATTCCGGCTTTTTCCGCAATGACGGAGTGCTGCATGGACGTGCAGGCGCGGTATCGCTATCAGGAACGGCATCAAACGTGGAGACTCTACATGACGGATCGGTTTCGGATCGCGGCGGCTCAACTCAACCCGACAGTCGGCGCGCTGGATGCAAATATCGCGAAGGCCGTCGAGGCCTGGGAAGAGGCGAAGGCCGAAAAGGCCGACCTGCTGGTCCTGCCCGAGATGTTTGTCGGTGGCTATCAACTCTATGACCTCGTTCAAAAGCCCGCATTTCACCGTGCTTGCGTCGCCGCCGTGGAAGATTTGGCGTCGAAGACGGCAGAGGGCGGCCCTCAGATTCTGATCGGCGCACCGCTGTTCGAAGACGGCGCGCTCTACAACGCCGTTTTTCTTCTGGAAAATGGCGGGATCAAGACCGTTTTCCGCAAGCACGAGTTGCCGAACTATGGCGTGTTCGATGAGAAACGCCTGTTTACATCGGCGGCACCGCGCGGCCCGATCTCGGTCAATGGCGTCAGAATCGGTGTTCCGATCTGCGAGGATGCCTGGTTTCCCGACGTTGCGGAGACTTTTGAGGAGTCCGGCGCCGAGATTTTGATTGTGCCGAACGGGTCGCCCTATGCGCGTGACAAGTACGAACGCCGGATGCAGGCGATGGTCGCCCGGGTGATCGAAACCGAACTGCCTCTCTTATATGTGAACCTTGTCGGCGGTCAGGATGATCAGATTTTCGACGGGGGCAGTTTCGCGCTGAACAAGGGCGCGAAACTGGCGATGCAGGGTCCGTTTTTTGATGAGGCGGTGATTTTCGTCGATTACGAACGCGGCGAAGACGGCTGGGCGGTTGTCGATGGCGCGATGGGTGACGTGCCGGACGAGTACGAGAACGATTATCGCGCGATGGTCGAAAGCCTGCGTGATTACGTGCGCAAGAACGGGTTCGAGCGCGTGGTGCTGGGCCTGTCCGGCGGCGTTGATTCGGGGTTGGTTGCGACGATTGCCGCCGATGCGCTGGGGCCGGAGAACGTGTGGTGCGTGATGCTGCCTTCCCGCTATACCTCGGAGCATTCGCTGGAGGATGCCGCCGAGCTGGCCGCGAAACTGGGCGCGCCGTATGTGGTTTTGCCGATTGATAGCGGCGTCGGCGTGATCGAGGAATCGCTTGGCGATTTCTTTGCCGGGACCGAACCGGGGGTCGCGGAGGAGAATATTCAGTCGCGGCTGCGCGGGCTGTACCTGATGGCGCTGTCGAACAAGTTCGGCCACATGTTGCTGACCACCGGCAATAAATCAGAGGTCGCGGTCGGTTATGCGACCTTGTACGGAGATATGTCAGGCGGGTATAACCCGCTGAAAGACCTTTATAAAATGAGGGTGTTTGAGGCGTGCCGCTGGCGCAATAAAAATCATCGCGAATGGATGCTGGCCCCTGAGGGTGTCGTGATTCCGCCGCGTGTGATCGACAAGCCGCCGTCGGCGGAACTGCGCGAGGATCAGAAGGACGAGGATTCGCTGCCGCCTTACGAGATCCTCGATGCGATATTGGAAATGCTGATCGAGGGTGACGCTGCGATCGCGGATGTCGTTGAAGCCGGATACGAGCGGGCGACGGTCGAGCGGGTCGAGCATCTGCTGTCGATTTCCGAGTATAAACGGTTCCAGTCCGCACCCGGAACAAAGCTGTCGCGCCGCGCTTTCTGGCTGGAGCGCCGGTATCCGATGACGAACCGGTATCGCGACCGCGCTTGATAGGTCTGAAAATTTGACCTAAATTTTGGTCAAAAGGAGCCTGTCATGGAAGTTACGCTGAGCGAGGCCAAGGCCAAGTTGTCAGAATTGGTGAAGAGAGTCGCCGCCGGCGAGGTCATCACCGTGACGCGGCACGGCAAGCCGGTGCTTGAACTGCGTGATCCGAATGTCGCCGCCAAACGCAAGGCGCTGTACGGATCGATGAAGGGCAAAATCTGGATGGCTGATGACTGGATGGATACGCCGCCCGAAGTGCTAGAGGCGCTGGACAAGGGCATTGACCCCGAATGAGTGAGGCGGGGTTTCTTGCCGATACGCATGTTCTGATCTGGCATGTAACGGGCGATCCGCGCCTGCAAGCGCACCACAAAGCGTTGATTGACGGCCAAGTGCCAATCTTCATCAGTTCGGTCAGCGTTTTGGAGGTTGGGATCAAGCGATCCACCGGCAAATTGACGACGCCAGATACGATGTTCAATGATTTTGCCGAAGCCGGATTAATCGCACTTCCGGTGTCGTGGCGACATGCAGCCGCTGTCGAGCAATTGCCGCAAATCCACCGCGACCCGTTCGACAGGATTCTCATCGCACAGGCGTTGACCGAAGGCCTTACCCTTATGACGTCAGATCAGGCGATCCTGAAATACGATGTTGCGTCAGTCTGACCGGCGGTTATTCCCACCAGCGGTCGACCTCGGCAATGTCATCGTCGGACCAGCCGAGGTGATGGGCGAGTTCGTGGACGAGAACGTGGTTCACAAGCTCGGGGATTGTGACATTACCGCGCTCGGCCCATTCCGCGAGGATCGGGCGGCGGAAAAGCCAGACGAAATCCGGACGCGGCTCGGTATCCATCACTGATTTTTCGGTCAGCGGCACACCGTCGTACAGACCGGTCAGATCCGCCGCGTCCATCGCGTCCAAACCGCTGAGCTGATCTGCGGACGGCCAGTCCTCGACCCTGAGGATAACGCCTGCGCAGGCGGTTTGCACATCCGCGGGCAGGGCGGCAAAAGCGCGGGCCGTGACGGCTTCGAACTCTGCAAGCGAGGGAAGAGGCGTGTTTTCCATCCGCATTATATAGGAAACCTGCGGTCGGGGATAAGGCCCCGCGCGGGGTCACTTTGTGATTCAGTTTAATCGTAAAACGCTCTAATGAAGGCCAGCGCCGAAGAACGGTGCCGCAGGAGAAGTGCCATGACCGTTACCCGTTTTGCCCCGTCACCCACCGGAAAGCTGCATGTCGGGAACCTGCGCCCTGCGCTGCTGAACTGGTTATTCGCGCGCAAAAACGGCGGTCAGTTTGTGCTTCGGATTGACGATACCGATGCGGAACGGTCGAAAGAAGAATACGTCGATGCGATCAAGCGCGATCTGGAGTGGTTGGGGCTGGACTGGGACCGGTACGAGCGCCAGTCGGATCGGATGGACCGCTATAATGCCGTTGCCGATGATCTGCGGGCATCCGGGCGGCTGTATGCCGCCTATGAAACCGCGACCGAGCTGGGGCTGAAGCGCAAGACGCTGCTGCAATCCGGACGGCCTCCGGTATACGACCGCGCGGCGCTGAACCTGTCTGACGCGGAAAAGGCCGCGTTCGAAGCCGAGGGGCGCAAGCCGCATTGGCGTTTCAAGCTGGATCAGGAGCGGACCGGTTGGACCGATGGTATTCGCGGTGATGTGACGGTGGATTGTGCGTCGGTGTCGGACCCCGTGCTGATCCGCGAGGATGGCGGGTTTCTGTATACGCTGTGCAGCGTGTGCGACGATCTTGATTTCGGGATCAGTGATGTGATCCGGGGCGAGGATCACGTCACCAACACCGCTACGCAAATACAGATTTTCGATGCGATGGGCGACAAGCCCACCGGATTTGCGCACCATTCTCTATTGGTGGATGCGGACGGGTCGGGACTGTCAAAACGTCTGGGATCGCTGACGCTGGAATCGCTGCGCGAGGGCGGTATGGACCCTCTGGCGCTGCTTTCGTACATGGCGCGTCTGGGGACGTCGGAACCGATTGAAGCCCGGGCGACCCATGCCGAGCTGGTCGAGAATTTCAGCCTCGATACGCTGGGGCGCGCCCCTGCACGGTTTAACCGTGAGGAAATCGACGCGCTGGCGGTGAAAATGCTGCACACGCGCCCCTTTGAGGCGGTCGCGCCCTTGCTGGACGCGGCGGGGGTTGAGCCGGCGATTGCGCCGCAGTTCTGGGACCTGATCCGCGAGAATATCGAATCCACGGACGAGATTGCCGATTGGTGGAAGGTGGTGACGGGCGATGTCACACCGGATATTGCCGAGGAAGACCGCGAATTTGTCGCGACGGCGCAAGGCGCACTGGATGCCGCCAAGCCCTGGGATGAAACGACGTGGAAGGCCGTGACCGGTGCGCTGAAAACCGAGACGGGCCGCAAGGGTAAGGGGCTTTTCATGCCCCTGCGCAAGGCGCTGACCGGACGGTCCAACGGGCCGGATATGGCGGCGCTGTTGCCGTTGCTGAAACGCTGACCGGAGGGAGTTATGGGCCGGATTATTGTTGATTTCTTTGGTATTTCGATCCTGTGCGGGATCGTCTTTGCGATCATTTCATTCTTTTTTCCTGATCTGGGGTCACCCGGCGGCGCGGTGTCGACAGTGGTTGCGGCGCTGATTGCCGGACAGTTTTACGGGCGGCGCACGGGGGCCGAGGTAACGTCGGGCTTTGCATGGAAGGTCGCCGCAATTCTGACGCTGATTTCCGTCGTGCTGGCGGGGATGATTTTCGGCGTGCTGATGTCGCAGGGCGACCCGATGCTGGCCGAGCTGGACCGCGGCGTTCTGGCGGGGGCGACCGCTTTGCTGGGGCTGCTGACGCTGCTCGCGATACGGTTCTTGTTCCGCATGGGCGTCAAACAGGGTGTTAAGACGCTGAAACGCTGAGGTAATCAGGAATAATCGGCCTTGGGGGCTGCGCAATCCGTCCCCAGCGCCTACATTGGGTGTCATGGACAAAATCAAGAAAATAGGCGCGGGTATCGCGGGTGTCGGCGTTCTGTTGCTGGCGATTTATCTCGCGGCGTTTTTGTTTGTGATCCTGCTGGTCGTCGGCGGAATTTTCGGGATCTATGTTTATTTCAAAAGCGCACCGCTGCGCAAAGAGATGGCAAAACGGCAGGCCGAGCATGCACGGACCGGCGCAAGCGGCGACGGGACCATCGACGCCGAATACGTCGTGCTGGAGGATCGGCCCCTTGACGATAAGCCCATCGACCGCCCATAAGGGC
>CALGNW010000280.1 GCA_937958345.1 uncultured Neomegalonema sp.
CCCCTTCCCAGCACCAAGAGGATAAAATGACTATTCCCGGCGATGTGAAGGCGGTTCTTGATGAGGCGGTGGAGACCGTTCCGGTCAATCCTGCGCACGTTGCAAGAAAGCTTGGCTTGGAAGTTTATTCCGCAGAATTACCCAAGAATATTTCTGGCATGCTCAAGAGAGACGAAACATATGGCACGCCAAGCGGGTTTGTTATTTTTGTTAACAAAAACGAACCTGCCGTTCGCCAACGGTTTACCGCTGCGCATGAAATAGCGCACTTCGCGCTACATAAAGAAAGCATCGGGCATGAAGTGTCAGATAATTATATGCTTCGTTCAGAAGGGATGAGCGACAGGCAGGAAGTCGAAGCAAATAAATTTGCCGCCGCAATGCTGATGCCTATGGACAAAGTGAACTCTGCGATTAAGCAGGGAATAACAACGCCAGAGGCTCTCGCGAAGAAATTTAACGTCTCAAAAGTCGCGATGTCCATACGGCTTGGATTGCCTACCTAAAATTAGGCTTCCCTGCTTGGTGCGTTTGCTACGCAATGCCGTTCATCAAAACAGACGCCTTGCGTGCCATCGATGGATGGGATCCGTACAACGTGACCGAGGATGCGGATTTAGGTTTGCGGCTGGCGAGACGGGGCTGGCGTGCCGAAGTCATCGACTCGACAACATGGGAGGAACCCCCCGTCCGTTTCAAACAGTGGAGCGGACAGCGGTCGCGATGGATCAAAGGCTTTATGGTGACCTGGCTCGTCCATATGCGGTCTCCGCGGGCACTGTTCCGGGAACTCGGGTTTTACCGCGCCGCTGCAATCAATGTCATGCTGTTGGACGGATTTGTCGCCTTTTTGCTGCAACCGTTCTTTTGGTTGGCCTTACTCTCGTGGCTCGCGTTCGGCGCATCCCCATGGTCATCGCTGCTTGAACCCTCAATGGCGACACTCGCGGTCTGGGCCTTTGCAATCGGACAATGCGTCCTGATCGTCGCGGCCTTCATCGCGCTCAAACAACGCTTTGGATGGGCGCGTGCGCTAGGGGTTCCGGGTCTTTGGCTATACTGGCAATTCGCCACTCTGCCCGCCTATCAGGCATTGCGCGAGATGTTCGGAAACCATGCATTCTGGAACAAGACTGAGCACGGGCTCAGCAAGGCAGCCAGATTACGGCAGATGGCCGCATTGCAGGGCCGCTGAATTCCCTTGCTTCCGGCCTTACGCTCCCTCAGAACGCCGGAATGCCAGATCAAATTGCCCCGCCAAAAATCGGAATGGTCAGCCTTGGTTGTCCGAAAGCTCTCGTGGACTCCGAGCGCATCCTGACGCGCCTCAGGGCAGAGGGATATGCGTTTTCAACGGACTACGATGGCGCTGACGCGGTTATCGTCAACACCTGCGGCTTTCTCGACAGCGCAAAAGCCGAAAGCCTCGAAGCGATCGGCGAGGCTTTGCGCGAGAACGGTAAGGTCATCGTAACCGGATGTCTTGGCGCCGAAGCCGAGACAATTTCCGATGCGCATCCGTCGGTATTGGCAATTACAGGACCGCAGCAATACGAACAGGTGATGGACGCCGTTCACGCCGTGACCCCTCCACGCCCGAACCCGTTTACGGATTTGCTGCCGGCCCCGAAAGACGGCGTGCGATTGACACCCCGGCACTACGCTTACCTCAAGATTTCAGAGGGTTGTAATCACTCCTGCCGCTTTTGCATTATCCCGGACATGCGCGGAAAGCTGAAATCGCGACCCGTTCACGCCGTCCTGCAGGAGGCAGAACGTCTGGCTGCCGCCGGCGTAAGGGAACTGCTGGTTATCAGTCAGGACACTTCCGCCTATGGGGTCGACCTGCGCGGCGAGGAACGCATCGGCAAGCCTTGGCGCGGACGCAGCTTTGATCCGACCATGCTCGATCTGTGCCTCGGTTTGGCTGAACTGGGAATCTGGGTCCGCCTGCATTACGTCTACCCCTATCCGAGTGTCGACAAGGTCATTCCGCTAATGGCCGAAGGGAAACTGCTCCCTTACCTCGATATTCCATTCCAGCACGCCTCGCCCAAAGTCCTGAAGGCGATGCGCCGTCCCGCAGACCATGAAAAAGTGTTGGAGCGGATCAAATCATGGCGGAAAGTATGCCCCGAATTGACAATCCGCTCGACATTCATCGTCGGATTTCCCGGCGAAACCGAGGAGGATTTCAAGTTTCTTCTCGATTGGCTGTCAGAAGCACAGCTCAACCGCGTCGGTTGCTTTAAGTATGAAAATGTTGCGGGCGCAGCGGCAAATGATCTGCCGGACCACGTCTCCGAATCTGTAAAACAGGACCGGTGGGAGCGTCTTATGGCCCATCAGCAGGCAATCAGCGCCGGCCTGCTTGCAAAAAAGGTCGGCCAGCGCATGACCGTGATTGTCGATCAGATTGACGAAGACGGCGCCGAGTGCCGCTCCGCAGCCGACGCGCCCGAAATCGACGGAAACGTCTTCATAGACGAAGGTTTCGCCGACTTGGCAATCGGTGACATGATCGAAGTCGAAATCGACGAGGCGGGCGACTACGATCTATGGGCACATCGGATCACCTGAACGCGACGCTCACCGCCACAGCCGGTCTTTTTCTTTTGCCGCGAGAGCATCACTGTACAGTCCGGCCACTTCCTCGCCATAGCCGTTGAATTTCAGCGTTGGAATCCTTTCGTCGGTCCCGATCACGCGCTCGGTCGCCTGCGTCCAGCGGGGATGATCAACATCAGGATTTACATTGGCCCAAAAGCCGTACTCGGCCTTGTTGATTTCTTCCCAAAAGCTGACGGGGCGCGTTTCGGTAAAGGTGATCCGGCTAATCGACTTGGCGGATTTAAAACCGTACTTCCAGGGGACGTGCAACCGCATCGGCGCACCGAATTGTTTCGGCAAAACTTTGCCATAAGCACCGACGACCATCAGTGCGACGGAGTTTGTCGCCTCTTCGATGGTCAACGCCTCGGTATAGGCCCATGGATACCAGCCTTGCCTCTGGCCGCTTGCTACCTTCGGGTCTAGGAAGGTTTCGAATTGAACATATTTCGCCTTGGAGGTCGGCTTGGCCATCTTCACCAGCTCGGCGAGCGGAAAACAAACCCACGGAACCACCATCGACCAAGCCTCGACACAACGATGGCGGGTCACGCGTTCTTCGACGGGCATTTTCGCGATCAGGTCGTCCGCATCAACGACCATGTCCTTTTCGACATCCCCGTCAATTTTGATCGTCCACCCGTCGGTATCCAGCGCCTGCGCCTTTTGCCAGATCTGCTTGTGCGATCCGAATTCGTAAAAATTGTTGTAGGTGGACGCGACCTTTTCATCGGTCATCGCGCGGCCCTCGCCGATCCCGTAGTCGGGGTTGCGCTCTGGTGTCGGGGTAAAGCTGTCGCCGGGTTGCGCTGCGTTCGCCCGCCCTGCCAGCAGCGCACTTGCCGCACCGCCAAGGCCCATTGATGCCAACAACTGCCGCCGATTGACGAAGGCGCTTTCCGCCGTGGCTTGCCCCTCGGGGATGAACCACGTCGGCTTACGATGATAGACCATAGCGCCCTCCGAAATCAGGTGATTTCGGAGGTTATACCGCAATCGGCATGGTCTACGTCAAAACTCTGCGTGAGAAGTATTTCAGAGTTTCTCTAACTCTTCAGCCAGCAAAAACGCCACTTCGAGCGCCTGACTGGCGTTGAGGCGCGGGTCGCATGCCGTGTGATAACGGTCTGAAAGGTCGGAATCTTTCAGGTCCTGCAAACCACCTGTACATTCGGTGACGTTCTTACCGGTCATCTCAAGGTGTACACCACCGGGATACACGTCTTCGGATCGGCAGATCTCGGCATATTCCTTGATCTCCGTCAAAATCGACTGGAAAGGCCTCGTTTTATAGCCGCCCTCGGCCTTTATCGTGTTTCCGTGCATCGGATCACAGCACCAGACGACATTCGCGCCCGTTTCCTTCACCGCACCGATCAGTCGCGGCAGATGCTCGCCAACCTTGCCCGCCCCGAACCTGCCGATCAGCGTAATCCGCCCGGCCTCGTTTTCCGGATTCAGCTTTTCGATCAGTACCTTCAGGTCATCGGTTGACATTGAGGGACCGCATTTGATGCCGAGCGGGTTAACGACCCCGCGGCAATATTCAACATGCGCGCCGTCCGGCTGGCGTGTGCGGTCGCCGATCCAGAGCATATGTGCGGAACCCGCGAGCATTTCGCCCGACGTCGAATCCTCGCGCGTCAGTGCCTCTTCATACGGAAGCAACAGGGCCTCGTGCGACGTGAAATACTCGACCTGTTCCATCAGGTGCGTTGTCGACGAATTCACACCGCATGCATCCATGAAATCAAGTGATCCCGAGATCTTCTCGGCCATCTGCTTGTATTCTTCGGCGTTATCGCCATCGGCAAAGTCCAGATTCCACGCGGCAACACGGCGCAGGTCCGCATAGCCACCCGTCGCAAATGCGCGCAAAAGGTTCAGAGTTGCCGCCGAATGAAGATACGCCTCAAGCATTTTTTCCGGCTTGGGTGCGCGCGCCTCGGGCGTAAAGGGCAGCTCGTTGATAATGTCACCGCGATAACTCGGCAATTCGACGCCATCTATTGTTTCCGTGGGCGCAGAGCGCGGCTTTGCAAACTGACCGGCCATTCTGCCGACTTTAACAACGGGCTTTTTGGCTCCGAACGTCAGTACAATCGCCATCTGCAGCATCACGCGGAACGTATCCCGGATGTTGTCGGACGAAAATTCCGCAAAACTTTCGGCGCAATCGCCGCCCTGAAGCAGAAAGGCTTCGCCGCGCGAAACCGCCGCGAGGCGCTGCTTTAGAGAGCGGGCCTCGCCTGCAAAAACCAACAGAGGATACGACGACAGTTTATCCGTCGCGGCCTTCAGGGCCGCTTCGTCGGTATATTCCGGCAACTGCAGGGCTGTCCGGTTGCGCCAACTGTTCGCGCTCCAGTTCATCGTCATCGTTGTATCCTGATCTTGCATTTATACGTTGTCCCGAAGGCCGCTTATACCCGCACCCTCTTCCGGCTGTCCACCGGTCAAGTTCTTCTCTCTTGCCGCACCGAAGACAGACGCTAAACTCGGACGCCGAAACGTTAGACAATCGGGAACGACCCAATGAATATGCTCGACTTGCTGCGCTCTGCTCAGGGTGGAAACGGGATTGAAAATCTGGCACGCCAATTCGGCCTCGGACGCGAACAGACCGAAAGCGTTCTTAAAAGTGTCCTTCCCGCCGTATCCACCGGCTTCAAACAGCGTTCGCGCAATCAGGACGGCCTCGCGGGTATTCTGAGGGGCATTCAGGGCACGAATTACGAAGATGTCTTCGACGACGCGAACGCCCTCCAGCGCGACGACATCAGCACGCGCGGTAATGACATCCTCAGTCAGATATTCGGCAGCAAGGATATCAGTCGGGGCGTTGCACAGCGCACACAACAATCCTCCGGTGTCGGTGCTGATCTGGTGAAAAAAATGCTGCCGGTCATCACCTCGATGGTTATGGGCGGTATGCAGAAAAAGGCCAGCCGCGAGCCGAACATGAACGGCGCTGTCGGTGATCTGCTCAACGGCCTCTTGGGTGGCAACGCATCACCACGCCCATCCTCGGGCGGTGGCGGTCTGGATCAGATCCTCGGCCAGATTTTGGGTCAGCAACAACAAGTCCGCCCTGCCCCTCAACCGCGCTCGGGCGGCGGTCTTGGCGGTATTCTCGGCGGATTGCTGCGCGGAAAAGGCCCAGCGCGTCAAAGAACACAGCAACCTCGCGGTGGAGGCGACAGCATGGATGATCTGCTGGGCAGCATCTTCGGCAAGACGCCGCAACAACGTTCCTCGACAGGTGATCCGCAACTCGATTCGGTCATTGGTATGTTCGACGCGAACGGGGACGGCGAAGTTGATATGGATGTGCTCCGTCAACTTGGCCGGCGGCGTTGAGCGAAACTAACGCCGCCAAAACCCCGGTGCGAGCATCACAAAGACGCTGAGCAGTTCTAACCGTCCGATAATCATGGCGACGATGCAAGTCCATTTAGCCGACACGGGCAGGCTGGCATAATTTCCGCTCGGGCCGATGGTATCACCAAGGCCCGGGCCGACGTTACCAAGCGTGGCGACGGCCCCCGAAAGGGCCGTCAGAAAGTCCAGTCCGATCAGACTTAAGACCAGTGTTATGACGGCAAGCGACAGCAAGAATAGCATGAAGAATGCCATCACGGACGACAGAATCTGCTCGGAGATCGGACGTCCGTCGTACCGCGCACGCACCACCGATGACGGGTTGTGAATGGCCCGTATCTGGGCACGAATGGCGGCAGCAAGCACCTGATACCGGAAAATTTTGACCGAGCAACTCGTTGACCCGGCGCACCCGCCGCTCAGCGAAATCAGAAAGAATACCATCATCGCAAACGGACCCCACAGGCTGTAATCCTCGGTTGCGTAACCGGTGCCGGTAATGATCGAGATGGTATTGAACAGCGCGCTGCGAAAACTCGCTTCGGGGTCGCCTGTCAGCGTCCACTTTAGATACGACAGAACAGCGACAACCAGCGCCACCAGCAGGAAAAACGTCCGTACCTGCGGATCACGCAACAGCGGTCGGGCGGACCCGTTTAGCAGTTGGACAAACCGCACATAGGGCAACGCGGATAACAGCATAAACACCGCTGCGGAATAATGGATCGACGGCGTATCGAAATGCCCCATCGAGGCGTCGTAATTTGACAGACCGCCTGTTGCGATTGTCGTCATCGCATGAACCAGCGCGTCAAACGGTTCCATCCCGCAGGCCGCGTAGACGAGAATCGCCGCGATCGTAAGGCCGAGATAAATATACCCGAGCTGCGTAGCGATGGCGGCAGCGCGTGGCAGAATTTTACCGAATGTGTCAAAGGCCTCGGAGCGGAAAAGCTGCATTCCCCCGACCTGAAGTTGCGGCAAAATCGCGATGGCAACGACGAGAATTCCGATCCCGCCGATCCACTGCAATATCCCCCGCCACAACAGAACACCCGCCGACGTTGTATCCAACCCCTCCAGCACGGTCGCACCGGTGGTGGTTATGCCTGAAACCGCTTCGAATACCGCATCAACAAAACTCAGCTCGATTCCGCTGAACATAAACGGAAGCGCCCCGAACAGCGGCATCGCAATCCATGCCACCGTTGTCAGGATAAAGGTCTGCTGGATCGACATGCCGTCCCGCCGGCCTCCGCCGCAGGTCAGGATCATCCCCAGACCAAATACCAGCGTGATGATTGAGGCCAGAGAAAACGCGCGCCAGTCACTGTCAGCGGACAGAGCATCTGCGATGGCCACCGGGACCATTGCTACCCCGAGAACCGATACAAACAGGCCAATGACGTACCCAATCGGGCGTAAGTCGAACATACTGCGCAGCTATCGCGATACGCGGACACGCTGTCAACGCTTCGAAAGGGTAGTAAATTAACACCCCAGGTCTTATGCTCGTCCTCGGCGGATACTGGGCTGCGCGTTACGGAGTCTGAATCCCTCTTGCCTTAAGCATCTCTGCGGGTGCTGTCCCTGCTCTGGACCGTGGTCCTAGGCATATGGCGCCCACCTGGTTTACCAGGCCTAGCGGGGATCAATCGCTCCAACGGTTGTCTCGGGTCCGCCACTTCTCTTACATATGCGCATGACAGATCTGACTGAAATAAAATCAGCCGCACGTGCTGCGGCGCGCAGCAACCGAAAAATTGCGGCGGCGCGCTCAGTTTCGGCGGCGACAGATGCTAAAGACGTATTTTTACAAGGCGTTACCTACGGTTCAGAGGACGTTGTGGCGCTGTATTGCGCAATCCAGTCCGAGCTTGACCCCCGCCCGCTGGTCGAGGCCCTATGGCTTGAAGGCATAACCACATGTTTTCCCGTCGTTATCGCGGCAGATACGCCTCTGGAGTTCAGGGTTGCCGATAGGGATACCCCCTTTGTCAGGGGTGCATTCGGCGCTGCAATTCCGCAGGCGGGGTCTGCTATCGTTACGCCGTCACTGATCGTCGCTCCACTGTTGTCCTTTGACAGACAGCTTTACCGGTTAGGCTATGGCGGCGGGTTCTATGATCGCTCGTTGCAGATGTTGCGCGCAAATGCGCCGACTCGCGCATACGGCTATGCCTTTGCCGCGCAGCAG
>CALGNW010000281.1 GCA_937958345.1 uncultured Neomegalonema sp.
CCCTCGCAGATCGTGAACACATGCGAGACCTTGCGGCAAACGCGGGTTTCCATCCAGCGGGTGGCTCGATAACGCAGCGAACCCTCGGTGGTGTTGCCGAGGTCAACCGCCGCATCCTCCCAGAACGCCCTGATTTCGTAGACCGTTGGCAATCCGGCGGCCTTGCCCGCCTGAACGGCGGGAAAGGCGTTCAAACAGGGCGAATGGGCATGCAGAATGTCCGGCTTTTCGGCCTTGATCACCGTTTTCAGGTGATTTTCCGTCATTTTCATTTCCGCAATGAAGCCGAGTCCCGGCAAGGCGCTTGGCGGGGATGCGGTGCGGTAAAAGCGAAAGCCCATGACCTCTTCGACATTGACCTCGGGCTCTCCGGCGTCGGCGCTGTGCCGGGGCGAGGTGATGCAGACCGGATCAAACCCCAGCGCCCGCTGCGCCCGAAGAATACCCAAGGTTCGCGAAACATAACCGCTTTGCAGCGGGGCGGAGTGATCGAGAACGTGAAGAACGCGCATGGCATAACCCGTATTTGACTCTGTGCCCCCTTTTCGCGCGGTATGGTCAAAGGAGTGTTAACCTTCGCGGAACCGTTTTATCAGTGCGTTAACAGATGGATCGCGCGCGCGGGCGCGCAGATGTGAATAAGGCCCAGACCGATGATTTTCAGCCCGAACCGACGCTATGCCGCCGAATGTCTCGGAACCGCGCTTTTGCTGGCGACGGTGGTCGGATCGGGGATCATGGCCGAGGCGCTGGCGGGCGGGAATGTCGCCATCGCGCTGCTGGGAAATACCCTGCCCACAGGTGCGATTCTGGTTGTGCTGATCACGATGCTGGGGCCGATTTCGGGGGCGCATTTCAATCCCGCGGTGACGCTGGTTTTTCTGCTGCGCGGCGAGACCGGTGCGCGCGATGCTGCCGCCTATGTCATTGTACAGGTGATCGGCGGGGTGGTCGGGGTTTGGGCGGCGCATGTCATGTTTGACGCCAGCGTGCTGCAGCTTTCGGCAAAAATCCGCACCGGCGGCGCGCAATGGTTTGCCGAGGGGGTCGCGACGTTCGGGCTGGTCTTCACCATTCTGGCGACGCTGAAGGTCAGGGAAAGCGCCGTGCCGATGGCGGTCGGCCTTTATATTACCGCCGCCTATTGGTTCACCGCCTCGACTTCCTTCGCCAATCCGGCGGTCACGATTGCGCGCAGTCTGTCGGACACGTTTGCAGGCATCCGGCCCGCCGATGCGCCGCTGTTTATCGTGGCGCAACTGGTCGGCGCAGTGATCGCGCTGGCCTTGTGCCGCTGGCTGCTGGTTTCCGAAAACGACAGCGCACGCTGAATTTCTTGCCATGCAGCGGGCCGAGGTGGCAAGACGCCCCCAGCACCCCCGCCGGAAGGAAATGAGCCATGGCCCTCACCGTTGGTATCCAGATGGACCCGATTCAATCGGTGGACATCAACGCCGATTCGACCTTTGCGATGGCCGAGGAGGCGCAAAAGCGCGGGCACGGGTTGTTTTACTATCTGCCCGGCGATCTGGGGATGCGCGACAACCGGGTATTTGCCCACGGCCAGACCCTGAAAGTACACCGCGAGCAGGGGAAGCATTTCGAGCTGGGCGCGCGGGAAACCCGCAATCTGGCCGACCTCGATGTCGTGCTGCTGCGGCAGGACCCGCCGTTCGACATGGGATATATCACCACCACGCACCTGTTGGAGCGGGTGCATCCTGACACGCTGGTGGTCAATGATCCGTGCTGGGTGCGGAACTATCCCGAGAAAATTCTGGTGACGGAATTTACCGACCTGACACCCGCTACCCTGATCACCCGCAACCTGGATGACATTCGTGCGTTCGGCGCGGAACATGGCGGGTTGATCCTGAAACCGCTTTACGGCAATGGCGGTGCGGGGGTTTTCAAGCTGGATGCCGACCTGAAAAACCTGTCCTCGCTGCATGAGATGTTTGCCGAGCGCAATACCGAGCCGTTTATCGCGCAGGCGTTTCTGCCCGATGTCACCAAGGGGGATAAGCGGGTTATCCTGATCGACGGCGAACCCGTCGGCGCGATCAACCGCGTTCCGGCCAAGGGCGAGACGCGCTCGAACATGCATGTCGGCGGGCGGCCCGAAAAGGTTGATCTGACCGACCGCGACCGCGAGATTTGCGCGGCCATCGGCCCTCTGCTGCGCGAGAAAGGCCAGATATTTGTCGGGATAGATGTGATCGGCGATTATCTGACCGAGATCAATGTGACCTCGCCCACCGGTATTCAGGAACTGAGCCGGTTTGACGGCATCAATGTCGCGGGGATGCTCTGGGATGCGATTGAGCGCAAACTGTAATTTGCAGGCTAGAAAGCACGCCGACGCGGAGTGTTGGCCTCTGGACGCTGAATTGTGCTCAGAGCGCCTTGCATGGGATGACCGCCGTTAAACGTGTGGACGTTTTTACGGCTGAGCACCCTCAAACATCGGTTGCACCAACTGCCTCAACACACTCCCATCCACAAACCCCCACCTGCCGCGCTTTTGATCCTTATTTGCGGGGAC
>CALGNW010000282.1 GCA_937958345.1 uncultured Neomegalonema sp.
CCGCGTGCTCTCCAAGGGCTCCGAGATCGGCGCAGGCTGGACCCGCCGCGCCAAGAGTTCCGGCAAAGACTACGTCTCGCTGAGCCTCGCCCAGCCCGAGTTCGGACCCCGCCGCCTCTACGCCAATCTGGGCCGCGCCGCAGGAGCCGAAGACGACGACACCTTCGCCCTCATCTGGAACCCGCAAGACTGAGGCTACGCCTCAACAAAGCGGCCTCGTGATGACACGGGGCCGCTTTGCACCTTGGCGAAACGGCTAATGCGCCGATCCGCCAAGCGCCATTCCCCAATGATGGGCACGATGATGATCTTGGCTCGCCATCAAGCCATAAAAGCCAAGCGCCTTTATCTTTGAAACCGTGCGTTTTGCATCGGCAGTGACAACCATGATCACGCTGTCATCGCCGTGCGTGACATCAATGGTCCAGTCCTCCGCGTCTCGGAGAAATGCTGCATGCGCTGACACCATACGTTGCGCCGCCGCAAGAGAGCGTTGATCGCCTGTCACCTCAATACGAAGCCCATTTTCAAGTTTGGTGTGGGCGGCCACCGTATCTGTGATGAGCAAATCCATATCGACCAGATGATTGCGAAGCGCGGTGAGGTTTATTTGCGACCAATCAGTTTCAGGATCAGCTTCCAGACGGACAACGATCTCGGAAAGAGCGGCAAATGCACCTTGTCCCGGTTCAGTCAGAGCGCCCGCGTCGTGTCGCGCGTTCTTATCATGCATTGAATGATCGATCTGGTCGGCCTGTCCATTGGCGCAAGAACCGATCCCGACGATAAGCAGCAAGGCCAGCCCCGCTCGTTTCAAGTTCACTGTTCCATTCTCCCTGCGTTGTTGAACCGAAAGAATAGACAGATCACTCGAATTCAGACATGATCTTAATCATGTCTGATTGGCGAGAGATTTTTGGAGATGGGATCGCGGTTTCGCTTGGCATTTCGGATGTTCTTTTCCGCCGTGAGGACACGGTCAGCAATATCTATCTGGTCGAGGCTGGTGCCGTGACCCTCGAGCGAAGCTTATCGGACGGTTCATCGCTTACTCTGAAACGAGCCGAAGCAGGAGCTTTGCTCGCAGAAGCATCGCTCTTCGCGAAACACTATCATTGCGATGCGGTCGCGAACGAGCCGTCTCACCTTCTGATGCTCCCGAAGACCACCATCCTTGAACGCCTTGAGAAATTTCCGGCCTCTGCACTCGCGTTGCTGGCGGGAACATCGAAAGAGGTTCAGCGATTGCGAGCCCGCGTCGAGATTTTGCGTCTGAAGCGCGTCGCGGATCGGCTTGATGCCTGGCTTGAATTCTTCGATCCGCCAAAAAAAGGAGAATGGGTGAGTGTCGCCGAAGCTATTGGTGTGACGCCGCCCGCCCTTTACCGCGAACTCGCCCGCCGCCGTGAAGCAACTTAGAGAGAGCGGATCGATGGAAAAAGCGGCATCCTTCTTTCAAAAGCGGCAAAAGCAGCTGGGACTGGCGGCATCCGCATACGTCATCTTCTTGCTGCTCTCGCACTGGCAACTACCATCAGCGCATGTGTGGTGGATCGCAGCGTTTTTCTCAATCGTCATGAATGGCGTCTACATTCTTGAAGCGAAAGCCCGACGGGAGTTCATTTCTCGTGAAGCCATTGTAGCGGGCGTACTGATTGTTCTGTCCATCCTCGGTGTGGTTATGTCACCGGTCTTTGTCATCGCCGCGATAGTCGGCCATGGCCTTTGGGACCTCGCAAAACATCGTGGTGCAGGCGTTCCTTTCTTCGCCTGGTACACCCTGAGCTGCTTCGCAGTCGATGTCCTCTATGGCGCGGCTCTGACCGTCTATTGGGTGACGGCGGCAAGATTTTAAAGAAAATCGATGTGATCATATGCCGTACAATGCGCAGAAATTGCTTCCTAGCGCATTTTTGTGTATATTGATGCGCATACTACTTTAGCGAAGGTACGATCATGGCTGAAGAAATGAGGCGCGGATACTCGATTGCGGTCATGGGAACTGACGCCCCCGCATTCAAAAAATTTCCTACTGAACTGGCGACAAGCAGCCAAGGTGAAATCGCTAAGGCAGCGGAAGAAGAATTGCTGTTTATAGACGACGAACCTGTTCCATTTTTAAAAACGGACGATGGTTACTTTATTTTCTTCGAACCAGCAGCGGGAACTTTAATGGAAGCTGCGCGGAGTTTTGTTGATACTCAGCCGGAGAAAACCAGTGCAACGCCGTGATATTAACACCCTCACCGAGACCGAGTTAGCTTCGCTGGGTAAGGCATTCAATAAATTATGGTCCGACAAGGTCATTCAGAAGAATGCAAAACTCCACGAAGACAGTTTCTTCAAAGGCATTCACTGGGGTCCAGCATTCTTGCCCTGGCATCGGGATTTTCTGAGGAAGCTCGAACTTGCGTTACAAAGGCACGAAAAAACCGTCACGCTCCCTTACTGGGATTGGACAACTAACAAATCGCGCGACTTAAACGCTGGGATTTGGGAGAGTTTTTTTGGTGGGCGCGACAACAAGGGCGGCAAATTCGACAGCTGGACCTATACCAGAAATGACAGTGATGGAGGACACAAGTTGCCTACGACAAGTACTGTCGTAAGTGAACTGGAAGCCAAATCCTTCCTTGCTTACAGGGCAATGGAGTCCGGCACCCATCCACCCGGTCATCGCTGGACGGGCGGCTCTATGGCGAAGGGAGATTCGCCGCTCGATCCATTGTTCTACTTGCATCACTGCAATTTGGATCGCCTCTGGTCAATTTGGCAGATTAACAATCCGAAGTTGGATCAGTACGAGCACACTGGGAAACTCGCAGGAAATGATCGTGTTGAAGCCGCACGCGTTCCCTTAAACGAAAAAATGATTGGCGGCGCGACACCCGCTTCAATGCTGGACCATGCAGCGTTAGGATACACCTATGCTCAAGATCAGGCGCTGGAAACCGCTTGGCGAAAAAAACATGGTACTGCAATCAAGACCCACGTCTCGCCAGCTGTTGCTTAGCGGTCGCGCGCAAAGCGGCAATCCGTGGCGGTGTATCAGTTGAGGTGAAGCATCTGCTTGTTGTTTTGCTAAGCAGTGAAACGCCCAGAGCATTGTCGATGGAGTACCTAAATCCTGCGAGGGGTGTTCATTGCCCCGTCGATCCTTTTCCCGATGGCCTCTACCGCATTGCGCAGTGGATCATCGCTCAGGTGAGCATAGCGAGCTGTCGTCGAAGTTTCTTTATGACCCAACAATGCGCCTATAACTGGAAGCGACATTCCGCCGCCAGCGCCTACACTCGCGAAACTATGTCGGAGGTCATGAATTCGCAGATCGGGCAATCCAGCAGCCTCTCGAATTGCCGACCATGGATCTTTCATGTTCACCAGATGTGAGCCGGGTTTCACACCTGGAATAACGTACGGGTTATCTAAACCACGAGGAAGCTCGGACAATAATTTCAATGCCGGTGCTGGCAGATAAACGAATTTGGCCCCCGTCTTTGAGTCCGGCAGCTCAAGGCGCGACTCGGCGAAATTCACAAAGTCCCATTTGAGTTTCAGAATTTCTCCTCTGCGAGCGCCCGTAAATATTAACAATCTTAGGGCGGCGACCGCTTGAGGCGGCACAAAGTAAGGTGATGACCTTCCTGGGCGCGTGTAGGCCATATCACCAGATTCTGCTTCGGACAGTGCATCGCCTAGCCGCGCAAACTCGTCGGCGGATAGAAAACGCTCGCGGCGATCTTCGCGAAACTTTTTGATGTGCCTGCAGGGATTAGAACCATCTGGCCGCCACTCCCATACCTCAGCAAGATTGAACGCTTTAGATAGCATGGCGAGTACACGGTTGGCGCGATAAGGCGTCTCCGACAGGCTTTTGTGAAACCGATCAATATCCGAACGCGTTACCTCAGCAACCTTGCGCTTCCCAAAAGCGGGGCCAACAAAAGTTCGAATGATCCGCTCATCGTCTTCGACACTCGATGCCTTTTTGTGAGGCTTCGCGTGATCGGTAATGTAGCGCTCAAAGAGATCGAACATTCTTGGTGCAACGCGTTTCTCATGACGCTCTCCACATGGATCGCCACCTCGTCGAATCTCGGCCGCCCAATCCATTGCGATCTCACGAGCCTGATCGAGCGTGAGCATCCCATACTTTCCAACAACCGGCTCTCTACGGGTCGCGGTTCGTCCGCCTCCAACGCGGTATTTGAAGACGAAGACCTTCCGCCCAGACTGCTCGATCCTCACCCCGAAACCAGGGATCCGTGTATCCCACATTACGTATCTGCGATCAGATGGAAGAGCGCCATCGATGACACGTTTCGTGAGTTTTTGTGGTTCCATCGTTTGTTCCTCATTTACCGTTTTGCTGACCACCTGCTGACCACCGAAGCAGAAAACCAGTGTAGCGTACAGAAAGAGAACAAGTCTATTAAAATATATATTTCAGTGCATTAAGTAGCACCACGAAAGAACGGGAAACTACGCGAAACACCTATTTTTAGGACTACGAATCAAGGGGTCGGGGGTTCGAATCCTCCCCAGCGCGCCAATTTTTCAACAGGTTAGTTGATGTTATGTCTCCCGGTTCTCGGGTGGGCATGGTGGTTATCCGGTCGCGCGCAGCGGATTCTCATATTCTTCAATGAATAAGAAATTCGAGATTTGGACGGCGGATGACTCGAATTTGAGCTGTTGAAACCAAATAGCTCGCATTCGGTAGCGCGATGAATTAACCTTTTGATATGCGGAGTTTAGTTCAAGCCCTCGTTTTGGTTCCTGCTTTGAGTACGGAATGTTTGGGGGGAGCTTGGACGATGCCCGAGGGCGCGTCGCAGGTTATTGTCACCGCCGCATATTCATTCGCCGATGAAGCTTTGAATGCGGGCGGTGATGGGTTTGATATTGAAAAATTCGAGAAGTTCGAGCTGCGCGGGTATGCGGAGTACGGCTTCACCGATTGGGCGACGGTTGTTTTGCAGCCCGAGTTGCGTTCGAAATCGCAGGGGGACGAGCGGAGCGTCGGATTTGGCAGGGTTGATTTCGGCCTGCGGGCGCGTGTCTGGAAGAATGATTTTGCGGTTGCGTCAATCGAGGTGTCGGCGAGCGCCCCCGGCCAGCGCGACAAACTGATCCCGCTGAACGGCGGCGATACGGATTGGGAATTCGACGTGCGGGCGTTGTACGGTCGCGGGTTCGATTTTGCCTCGGGGCATGGTTTTGCCGACATCCAGTTGGGGTTTAAGCATCGGGTCGACGAACCCGCCGACGAGGTCGCGCTCGACCTGACCTTGGGATTTGACCTGACGGACGACATGTTTGTGATGGGTCAGAGCTTTAACCGGGTGTCCGTCGGGCGGGCGAGGGAGCCGTTTACGAAAACGACGGACCACAAGATTGCGCTGAGCGGGGTCTATAAATTTGACGGGCTCTATTCGGTTCAGGCCGGATTTCTGGCGACCGTTGCGGGATTTAATGTGTTGCAGGAGCGCGGTGCTTTCGCTGCGGTCTGGCGCAGGTTTTAGCCGCCCTTAAGGCGCGGGAGCAGATAGACTTCGCTGCCCTCGGGGACGGGTTGGTTGTGCGAGTTCTGATAAAGAACGCCGTCGATGGAGACGGCGATCCCCTCGGCGGCGGCGGGGGCGATGCCGGGATAGGCGTCGACGATGTTTTTTAGCAACTCGCCGACTGTCCGCGCCTCTACCTCGACGCTATCCCGACCCTCGGCGTGGGGCTTTAGCGAGCCCCACAGCTTGACGTCATGGGCCATGCTCAGGCCGTTCTGCCCTTGAGTGCCGCGAGCACCTTTGGCGGCGACATCGGGATTGATGTCATGCGCTGACCGCACGACCCCTTGATTGCATGCGCGACGGTGGCGAGCGGCGGGACGATCGGTGTCTCGCCGACGCCCCTGACGCCATAAGGATGGCCGGGATTCGGGATTTCCAAAATCTGGGTGTCAATCATCGGCAGATCCGAGGCGACAGGAATCCGGTAATCGAGGAAGCCCGCGTTCTGAAGGCGTCCGTCCTCGCCGTAGATGTATTCTTCGTTCAGTGCCCAGCCGATGCCCTGAACCGCGCCGCCCTGAAACTGTCCCTCGACATAATCGGGGTGGATCGCTTTGCCGGCGTCCTGAATGACGGTGTAGCGGGTGATGGTTGTCCGGCCTGTTTCCTGATCGACCTCTGCATCGCAGATATGTGTGCCGAAGCTGACGCCCGCACCGTCGGCGTTGATTTCGGAATGGCCGGAAATCGGGCCGCCTGTGCTGCCTGAATCCGCCGCGATCTCGGCGAGGGTCAGCGGTGCGAAATTGCCTGCGTTCGCGCCAGCGGGGTGCGCCGCGCCGTCTTTCCATTCGACGGCTTCGACGGGAATGTCCCATGTCTGCGCCGCCCGTTCGCAGAGGCGCTCGACGGCCTGGTTCGCCGAGTTGATCACCGCGAGGCCCGAAGCGAATGTCGTGCGGCTGCCGTCTGTCACGTCGTTGTACCCGAGCGATGCGGTATCCGCGACGATGGCGCGGACTTTTTCGTAGGGGATGCCGAGGGCTTCTGCCGCCATCTGGCACATGGCGGCGCGGGAGCCGCCGATATCCGGTGTGCCGACTGAAAGACCCACGGTTCCGTCCTCGTTGATGTTCAGCGACGAGGAGGTCTGACCGCCGAAGTTGAACCAGAAGCCGCAGGCGACGCCGCGCCCCTGACCCTCCGGCAAAGGCGCAGACCAGTGCGGATGATCCTTGGCGGCCTGCAACGTCGCCTCAAGCCCGATTTCGCCGTAGGTCGGGCCGTAGGAGGATTTGGTCCCGGCGCGGGCGCAGTTTTTCAGGCGGAAATCGAGCGGATCAACCTCCAGCTTTTCGCACATTTCGGTCATCGCGCTTTCGATGGCGAAGGCGGCCATCGGTGCGCTTGGTGCGCGGTATGCGGCCAGCTTGGGACGGTTGGCGAGAATGTCGTGGCCGACGGCTTTGACGTTCGGAATGTCGTAACACGCAAAGGCGGCCATCGCGCCCATATTGACCAGCGAGCCGCCCCATGCGCCGCCCTGATAGCGAAGCGTGGCGAGGCCGGCGACGAGGGTTCCGTCTTTCCTGGCACCGATTTTAACGTCGATAGAGGACGAGGCGGTGGGGCCTGAGGCGAGGAACACGTCCTGCCGGCTCATCACGATTTTGACCGGACGTCCTGCCTTTTTTGACAGGGCGAGGGCCGTCGGTTCGATGTAAACGCAGGTTTTTCCGCCGAAGCCGCCGCCGATCTCGGACGCGGTGACGCGAAGCTGGCTGGCGCTCATGCCCATGATGGCTGCGCAGGTATTGCGGACCATGAAGTGACCCTGCGTGCAGCACCAGATGTCGGCAACGCCGTCGCCGCCCATGTTCGCAACGCAGGCATGGGGTTCGATATATCCTTGGTGGGTTGCCTCGGTCGTGAAGGTGCGTTCGACAATGACGTCGGCCTCGGCAAAGCCCTTTTCGACGTCGCCGTGGCCGAATTCGTGCGTATCGACGATGTTCGATTCAATGCCCATTTTAACAAGAGGCGCGCCGGTCGCTGCGGCGGCATCAACGTCGGTCACGTGGGGCAGGGCCTCGTATTTTACTTTGACGAGGGCGGCGGCCCTGCGTGCGAGCGACTTGCTGGATGCGGCGACTGCGGCAACGGCGTGGCCGTCATAAAGAACTTCGGCATCGGCCATGCAATGATCGAGCGTGTCGATCATGCCTGCCTGCTGCGCCGGAAAATCCGCGCGGGTGATGACGGCGTGGACACCGGGCAGAGCCTCGGCGGCGCTGGTGTCGATGCTGATTATTTTCGCGTGTGCATGCGTGCTGCGGACAATCTCGCCGAAGATCATGCCGGGCAGAGACATATCCGCGCCGTAGCGCGCGCGGCCCGTAACTTTATCAAGACCATCGGGGCGCACAGGGCGCGTGCCGACCACTTTGAAGTCACGGATTTGGTTCTCATGCTGAGTATCGAGCGGCATATCAGGCTCCTCTCATCTCGGTGGCGGCGTCCATGACGGCGCGGATGATTTTGTCATAACCGGTGCAGCGGCAGAGGTTGCCTGCAAGCCAATAGCGCACCTCGGTCTCCGTCGGATCGGGATTTTCTTTCAGCAGCGCCTCGGCAGCGACGAGAATACCCGGCGTGCAGATTCCGCATTGCAGGGCGGCGTGTTCGAGGAACTTTTTTTGCAGCGTGTGCAGTTGTTCGCCCTTGGCCATGCCTTCGATTGTTCCGATTTCGCGGCCTTGCGCCTCTGCGCCGAGGACGAGGCACGAGCAGACGAGACGACCATCGACAGTGACGGAACACGCGCCGCAATCGCCGGAGCCGCACCCTTCTTTAGTGCCGGTCAGGCCGAGGCGGTCGCGCAGGACGTCCATCAGGCTTTCATCAGGCTCGCACAGAAATTCGACGGGATCGCCGTTGACGGTGGTGGATACCTGTAGCTGGCTCATGCGGCATCTCCTGCGCGGTCATAGGCTATTTTTGCGGCGCGTCTGGCGAGCACGCCTGCGACATCGGTGCGGAATTCGATTGTACCGCGCTTGTCGTTGATCGGTTTACAGGCGGCGGAACATGCGGCGGCGAGGGCGTCGAGCGCAGCGTCATCGAGTCTGGTTCCGATGATCGCCTTTGCCGCGTCCGCCACCACCTGAACGGTAATGGCGACGGCCCCGAGGGCGACCTTTGCTTCTGCAATCGTGTCATCCGCCGCGCGGGTGATTGAAATACCGCAGCCGACGACGGCAATATCCATCTCGGTGCGCGGAATGAAGCGCAGGTAGGCGTCGCTGGCACGGGCAGGGCGCGCGGGCAGGAAGATGGAATCGACCACCTCGCCCTTTTTCAGCGCGTTTTTCTGAACGCCCGAGGGGACGTCTTCGCAGGCGACATCGCGCGCGCCGTCCGGCCCGACAATCCGAACCATCGCACCGGCGGCAACCATCGCCGGAACGGTATCTGCCGCCGGAGACGAGGTGCAGAGGTTTCCGGCAAGGCTGGCGCGGCCCATAACCTGAGTTGAGCCGACGAGGTAAGCCGCCTCGCAGATGCCGGGCCATGCGGCGGTCAGGGCGTCATGTTCCAGCATTTCAGCCGCCGGGACCGCGCCGCCGATCCGAAAGCCGCCATCCTCTTGCGTGATCGCGGTCATGCTGGGGATGCGTTTCAGGTCGACGATCAGGTCGGGTGCAACGCGCCCCGATTTCAACTGAACGAGCAAATCGGTTCCACCCGCAAGGGCGCGGGCCTCGCCCGGTTCGCCTGCCATCAGGCTGACGGCGGCTTCGACCGTTTCGGGGGCTTCAAATCGCATGGGCAGCACTCATATTTTCTGTTGCTTCATTCAGGGTAACGATGCGTCATAGTCGCGGCGTGCGGTCAATCCGGCCAGCGGTAGAAGTAGACCGGATATGCCTATTTTACCAGAGAGACTGCGGAAAGTGCCATGATTGAATATTTCTATTCCGCCCATTCGGCGTTTGCCTATCTCGGATCGGCGGCCTTGTCTGAAATCGCGCAGCAGGCGGGTGTCGGGATTGTTCATAAACCCATGGATCTGCGCCGGGTGGTGGCAGAGGCAAAAGGGCCGGATTTCAAAGGGTATGGCGCGGCCCATAACGCCTATTTCTTCGGGACCGAGATTGACCGCTGGGCCGCGTACCGGCGCGCGCCGGTGACGGGTCATATGCCGACCCATCATGCGAACGATATTCAGTTGCCGAATTGCCTGTTGATCGCCGCGATGTCCGAGGGACAGGACATCGGGGCGCTGGCCCATGTGCTTTTGCAGGCGCATTGGCGCGATGATGCCGACCTTGCCGACGCGCCGACGCTGATCGCCTTGGCAGACAGCGCGGGGTTTGACGGCGCGGCCCTGATCGCAGCGGCGCGCACGCCCGAAGCGGAAGCGGTTTATGCGCGCAATACCGAAGAGGCGATTGCGCGGTCGGTCTTCGGATCACCGACGTATTTTGTCGACGGTGAGATGTTTTACGGACAGGACCGGCTGGATTTCGTTCAGGATGCCGTTAAGCGTCGCGCGCTGCGATAACCCCGATGGCTTCGGCGCAAATGGCCTGCAAGGACTGATCTATGCTGATGCGCGCTGCCGTTTCGTCAGCGGAGACAGGTTCCAGCGTTGCAATCTGGCTGTCGAGCAGGGCGGTGGGCATGTAGTGATTTTCCCGTGCCGCCATGCGTCCGGCGATCAGATCACGCGATCCGTCGAGATGGATAAAGAGAACAGCCTCGCCCGCCGCGTTTGTCAGAGCGTCGCGGTAACTGCGCTTTAGAGCCGAGCAGGCCGCGAAAACCCGTCCGTTTTCGGCTGCACCGGTTGAGAGCGCGCCGCCCAGAATATCGAGCCACGGCCACCTGTCGTCATCGGTCAGCGGATGCCCTGCGCGCATTTTTTCGACATTGGCAACGGGGTGAAAGTCGTCTCCGTCCAGAAAAGGGACGGCATAGTGGTCGCCCAATGCAGCACCAACGCTGGACTTTCCGCAGCCTGAAACACCCATGATGACAATAATTCGTGCGCTGTTGCGAGAGTCGGATGGCAAGACGGTGTTCCTCTTGTATGTGTTGCGTGAAACGTGTCTGGCATATCCGGCACAGAAAAAGCGAGAGGGCAAACAGCAGTGGGACAGGCGGATATTGCGATTATCGGCGTTGGTGTAATGGGGTCGAACCTCGCGCTGAATATGGCCGAGCAAGGGACGACCGTTGCGCTGTATGATCTGGATGCCGAAAAGGTGCAGAGCTTTGCGCGGGATAACTTTGCCGGAAAGCTGATCGCATGCCGTGATCTGACCGAACTGGTCGCCGCCGTCCGCACCCCCCGTCCGCTGATCATGCTCGCCCCTGCCGGGGAAACCGTTGACGCGCTGATCGGGGCGCTGAACCCGCTGATCGATGCCGGTGATATTCTGATTGATGCCGGAAATTCCGCCTTTCGCGATACCCAGCGCCGCGCACAAGAGAGCGAGGCACGCGGCAATGCCTTTCTGGGAATCGGCGTTTCGGGCGGGGCCGAGGGCGCACGGCGCGGCCCTGCGATGATGGCGGGCGGATCGCGCGGTGTGTGGGAGCGTGTCGCGCCGGTCTTCGAGAAGGTCGCGGCGAAGCATGACGGGCATCCCTGTGCCGCGTGGCTGGGGCCGGACGGCGCGGGCCACTTTGTCAAATCCGCGCATAACGGCATAGAATACGCTCTGATGCAGATGATCGCGGAATGTTATGGTATTCTGCGCGATGGTTTCGGGATGAGCGCCCCCGAAATCGGGGATGTGTTTACCGAATGGAACAAGGGCGCGCTCGACTGTTATCTGGTTGACATTACGGCGGCTGCGCTGAAGGCAACCGACAAGGAAAGCGGCCATCCGCTGGTCGATGTCATTCTTGATCGGGCGGGGCAGAAGGGAACGGGGCTGTGGACCGCTGTCGAAGCGCAGCGGCTCGGTGTTCCGGCAACAACGGTTGAGGGAGCCCTGATCGGGCGCAGTTGGTCGGCGCGGCGGGACGAGCGGCTGACGCTGGAACGGCACTACGGCCCCGCGCCGAGGCGGATTGCGGACGCGGGCCTCGACCCGAAATCCATGCTGCGCGAGGCGTTGATCGCGGGGAAGATTATCGCTTATTCTCAGGGCTTTGCGCTGATTGATGCGGCCTCGCGCGCCCACGACTGGGGCGTAAATCTGGCCGATGTTGCGAAAGTCTGGCGTGCCGGTTGTATTATTCGCTCGCGGTTGCTGGGCGAAATGGCGACGGCGCTGGAGATGGAGCGGGTCACGACCGGGTCCGGGGTTCCGCTGTTGCTGCGCGAACCTTTCATCGGGATGATGAAGGCTGCCGACCCCGCATTTCGCGGAACCGTGGCGACGGCGGCTGTTTACGGTCTGCCCGCGCCCGCGCTGTCATCGGCGCTGAACTGGTTTGATCTGGCGCGGACGGGGCAATCGACGGCCAATCTGATTCAGGCGCAGCGTGATTATTTCGGATCGCACGGGTTCGAGCGGACGGATCGGGACGGCGGCGGGTATCACGGAGCGTGGCGTTGAGCGCGTTTGCCGCAGCGTTTTTCTTTCTGATCCTGTCACCGGGACCGGGGGTTTTATCGACCGCAGGCGTCGGGGCCGCATTCGGATACCGGCCCGGCGCGCGCTATGTCTTCGGGCTGTTTCTGGGGACAAATCTGGTGTGTCTGGCGGTGATTACCGGGGTCGCGACCGTGGTTCTCGCCTCGCCGGTGATCCGCACGGTCCTGCTGATCCTGTCTGCGATGTATCTGCTGTACCTCGCGTCCAAAGTGGCGTTTTCCGGCAGCAGGATTGCGTTTATCAAAGCCGACCGCGCCCCCGGTATCAAAGACGCGCTGTTGTTGCAGGCGCTGAACCCCAAGGCCTATGTCGTGAATACGACGATGATCGCGGGATTTCCGCTGGGGTTTCAGAGCTATGCGTCTGAAATTGTCGTCAAGCTGCTGATTATGAATGCGATTTGGGTTCCGCTTCACTTTTTGTGGTTGTGGTTCGGAGTCGCGTTGCGGCGGCTCGACCTTGCGCCGCAGACTCAGCGCAGGATCAACTATGCCATGGCCGCCGCCATGGTGATCGTGGTGGTGATGGCGCTGTGGTCGCTGCGCGGCGGTTAGGCCGCGCTGACGATGCCGAGGAAATCGGCTGCCTTGAGGCTCGCGCCGCCGATCAGGCCGCCGTCGACGTCCGGTATGGCGAAAATCTCTGCCGCGTTGCCCGGTTTGACCGAGCCGCCATAGAGGATACGGATGCCGTTGCCTTCGACCGCAAGGTCGGCGCTGAGCGCAGCGCGCAGGGCGGCGTGCATCGACGCGATTTGATCGGTCGTCGGCGTGCGGCCCGTGCCGATGGCCCATACAGGCTCGTACGCAACGACGGTGTTTGCGGCGGTCGCACCGGCGGGGAGTGAGGCGCGCATCTGAGCGGTGACGAGCGCCTCGGCATTGCCCGCGTCGCGCTCGGCCTCGGTCTCGCCGATACAGACGATGGCGGTCAGGCCGTTGGCGAGGGCGGCTTCGGCCTTTGACTTAACCAACGCGCTTTGTTCGCCGTGGTCGGTGCGGCGTTCGGAGTGCCCGACGATGACAGCGGTTGCGCCGACGTCTTTGATCAGCGCCGCCGAGACATCGCCCGTATGCGCGCCGCTATCTGCGGTGTGGCAGTCCTGCGCGCCGATTTGGATATGAGACGCGCCCGCGCTGCCGACAAAACGGCCCAGCAGAGGGAAGGGCGGGCAGACGATGACGTCGCAGTTCGACGGGTTGGCGTCGCACATCTCGACCAGCTCGGCCATTGACGCGGTCAGGCCGTTCATTTTCCAGTTTCCGGCGACGAGTTTGCGGCGTGTATCAGTCATTGGTGATCGTCCTCAGCCAGCCGTGGATTTGGCATATCCGGCGGTCTTTGATGGAATTTATTGTATCAGCCGGATTTAAGCAGGCTCGGCAAACTTGATCGACTCGCCGCAGCCGCAGGACTCGGTCACGTTCGGGTTACGGAAGTTGAACCCGCTTTCGAGCAAACCGCGCTCGTAGTCGATTTCGGTGCCCAGCAGGAACATGACGGCCATCGGCGCGATCAGGACGCGCACGCCGTCCTGTTCGACGACCTCGTCCCCCGCCGTCGGTTCGGTCGCGTAGTCCATGGTGTATTCCATGCCCGCGCAGCCGCCCTTTTTAATGCCGATCCGAAGGCCGTGGACCGGATTGTCAGGGCGTTGCATCAGCTGTGAAAGCTGCGAAACAGCGGCAGGGGTGAGGGTGACGGGCGCTTTACCGCCGACGGCTCCAAACATCACATAAATCCCAGTTCTAGGCGTGCTTCATCGGACAACCGGCTCATATCCCACGGCGGCTCCCAAATCAGATTAACGTCAACTTGCTTGATACCGGGTAAAGGTTCGACCGCGTCGGCGACCCAACCGGGCATTTCACCGGCCACCGGACAGCCCGGCGCGGTCAGGGTCATATCGACCTGAACCGCATTTTCGTCGTCAATCCGAACCGAGTACACCAGCCCCAGATCATAGATATTGACCGGAATTTCAGGGTCATGGACCGTGCGTATCGCATCCACGATGTCGTTATACATCGGATGGTCTTCGGACGACGGCTGGATCAGCGGTTCGCCTTCGGCGGGGGTCGGTGCGTCCATCGGTGAGCCTCGTTTGAAAGAAGTTGT
>CALGNW010000283.1 GCA_937958345.1 uncultured Neomegalonema sp.
GATTTTTACCCGCTCAAGGAAATGCATCGCCGTTTCCTCGGCTTGCTTTTTGGGCATTTTGCGGACCCAAATCGGCGCAAGCGTGCAGTTTTCGAGGATCGTCAGATGCGGGAACAGGTTGAAGTGCTGAAAGCACATGCCAACCTCGCGGCGGATCTCGTCGATCTTTTTCAGATCGCCGGTCAGCTCGATGCCATCCACGACAATCTTGCCCTGCTGGTGTTCCTCCAGCCGGTTGATACAGCGGATCAGCGTCGATTTACCCGAACCGGACGGGCCGCAGACCACAATACGCTCGCCGTCATAGACCGTCAGATTGATGTCGCGCAGGACGTGAAACGTCCCGTACCATTTGTTCATCTTTTCGATATGGATCGCGACGTCGTCTTTGACCTGCATGCGCGAGCGGTCAACGTCCTGAGCCTGTGCAAAATCGGTATTGGTCATTTTTTCAGTCCCTTAACTTATCTTGCGTGGCCGCGACGGAGCCTGCGCTCCATGAACATTGAATAGCGCGACATGCCGAAGCAGAATATGAAAAACAAACCCGCTGCCGTCAGATAGGCGGTCGAGTTTGTCACCGGTGATGACCAGCTCGCATCACTAAAGCTGGTCTGGATCATCCCGAGCAGATCAAACAGGCCGATGATCAGCACCAGCACGGTGTCTTTGAACAGCCCGATGAACGTGTTCACGATACCGGGGATCACCAGCGTCAGAGCCTGCGGCATCACGATCAGCCGCATTTTCTGCGCGTAACCGAGGCCGAGCGAATCCGCGCCCTCGTACTGGCCCTTCGGGATCGCCTGCAACCCGCCGCGCACGACCTCCGCCATATAGGCCGAGGCAAACAGCGCCACGCCGATCAGAGCGCGCAGCAGTTTATTGAACTCGGTTCCTTCAGGCAGGAACAGCGGCAGCATGACCGACGACATGAACAGCACGGTAATCAACGGAATACCACGCCAGAACTCGATAAAGACCGTTGATAGAATCCGAACCGCAGGCAGTTGCGACCGGCGGCCCAGCGCCAGCAGAATACCCAGCGGCAACGACGCGATAATGCCGACGAAAGACACGACCAACGTCACCAGCAGGCCGCCCCAGACGTTCGTCTCGACCTCGGGCAGCACCCACAAATGACGCTCGATCTCGCCCATCGGCTCGGCGCTCAGGCCCAGCAGGCCGTGTTCGTCATGGGCGGCAAGGTGCGCCGGCGACAGGAATTTATCCACCTCGCCTGCAGCCGCCAGCTCGATCAGATCAACGAACCAGTGACCTCCGAGGAATGCGACGATGCCCACCAGCAACGAACAGACGAAAATCAACCAGCCCGTCCCGCGGCCAAAATTACCGATGGCCGAATGCCACTCGCGCCGTCCCATCCCGACCAGCGCCATCAGCGCAAAGCCGATCACACCGATCAGCAACAGGGCGAAAATCAGCCAGCCGACCGGCAGCGAAATGCTCCCGACATCGCCCGAATAGGCGCGGCCAATCATCAACAGGACCGGCACGGCGAGCATCAGACGGATCATCATTCCGACAACACGACCCGACATCATCAGGAACAGAACCCCGAGAAAGCCGATACCCGCCAACAGCAGGTTGGTGAAATCGGACGGGATCGGCAGACGGATGATCGACCCCTCGCCCGTGCGGCCAAAGCTGCCGTCGGTGAACCCGAAACCGGTGGTCGGCTGGAACACATTCCACAGGAAATAAAGTGCAGCGGCCAGCACCATCAGCGACAGCAGCAACGCGCTAAAGGCGTTATCGCCAAATATCCGGGCGATAAGCCACAGCAACAGGCCAAACGCGGCGATCACCGCCAGAGTCACCCAAAATCCGACACCGCCCTCGGCGTCACCGCCGGTCAGCAGCACGTAGGCGATCACAGGAAACACCGTCAGCATGATGATCGCGACTGTCTTGCGCCCGACAGGACGGGCGAGCAGGACATAAAGCACGCCGACGGCGCACAGGATCCACGCGCCAATCGGGGTCCGGTCAAAAAACGGTCCCAGCGGCGACGCCATGTTCGGGTCGTAGATGTCGTTCAAAAGTGCAACGCCGTCATTCTCAATCGGCTGGGTTGACCACCAGAACAGCGCGATGCCCAATCCGATCATCACGAGGCCCCAGAACCAGCGGCGCGCAATCGCGTCCGACACCAGCCAGGCGACGCCGAGGCTCCCGATCAGAAAGACCAGATCAGGCCGCCACAACTCGGATTCGGGATAGCGCCCGTACATGTACGCTTTCCACTTCGCGTCAACGAAGGGCCAGCATGCGCCCGACCATCCGGTCGGGTGAGGTCCGGGCGGGTTTTGATCGACTGTCAGACAAACGCCGCGTTTGATCCCCTCGGGGTCCGTCCAAACGGCGTCAATCAGCGTAAAGCGGATCAGCTCCCACAGGATGGTCAGGCCGAAATACAGAACACCAACGGTCACCACCAGCATCAACAGCGACGAGAGTGCCGCCCCGATACTGGAATAATCCGAAACGGAGTTCAGAACATTCTGGCGCAGCCACCCTTGCCAGCCGACCTGACTGGCGGGCGGGGACAGTAATGGCGCCTCGACGGTACGGACATATCCGATTCCGGCGGTCTGTGCGTGTGTATCACTCATATCCGCCCCCTATCGCTCGACCAGCATCATGCGGTCATTGAACCAGTTCATGAAGGCTGCCGTTCCGATTGAAATGATCAGGTAGACCATCATCATCATAAAGATCATCTCGATCTCCTGACCGACCTGATTGAGTGCCGTCCCCGCAAAAATCGAAACGAGATCGGGGTAAGCAATCGCAATGGCCAGCGACGAGTTTTTAGTCAGGTTCAGGAACTGCGAGGTCAGCGGCGGAATAATCACGCGCATTGCCTGCGGAATGACAACCTTGCGCAGCGTGATGTTCGGGCTGATGCCCAACGCCTTTGCCGCCTCGGTCTGGCCGCTCGGAACCGCCAGAATACCCGCGCGGACAATTTCTGCGATAAAGCTGGCGGTATAAAGGGACAGCGCCAGCCACAGGGCGATGAACTCGGGTTTGATCACAATGCCTTCGCCCGGAACGTATCCAGCCTTGATCTTCGAGGCGGTGCGGCCGGTCGGCTCGCCATCCGGTCCGATAATCGGATCACCGACATTCAGAAAACGCGCAGGCTCCCACTCTGCCGGCGCGCCAAGCTGATAAAAGACGAACAGCGGTATCGCGATAATCAGCAGCAGACCGAACCAGAAGGCCGGAAATTGCTTGCCCGTTGCCTCCTGGCGCTTCCTTGCAAGCCAGGCAATCGCCCACGCCAGAACGCAA
>CALGNW010000284.1 GCA_937958345.1 uncultured Neomegalonema sp.
CTGATCGACAATGGCGCGCTGTCACTGGACGGACTGATTACGCATACCTCGCACGCTGACGCCGCATCGGATGCCTACGCGACGGCATTTTCTGATCCGGGCTGTCTGAAAATGATCCTCGATTGGAGGGCTTCCGCATGAGCCTCGATGACGTACCTAACCTTCGTTCGGATGCGATGGGCGACCATCACGATCGTCTGCGCGATGAGGCGAACGAAGAGCCGACCATGGAAGTTCCTATGTCGGAGCCGACCAAGAAAACACAGATCATCGCGATCTATGGCAAGGGCGGCATCGGTAAGTCGTTTACGCTGGCGAACCTTAGTCACATGATGGCTGAACGTGGTCAGCGCGTGTTGCTGATCGGGTGTGATCCGAAATCTGACACAACGTCGTTGCTGTTCGGCGGCAAAGCGTGCCCGACGATCATCGAAACTTCGACCAAAAAGAAACTGGCCGGAGAAGAAGTAAAGATCGGCGATGTTTGTTTTAAGCGGAACGGTGTTTTCGCGATGGAACTTGGCGGACCGGAAGTGGGTCGCGGGTGCGGCGGGCGCGGGATCATTCACGGATTTGAACTGCTCGAAAAACTGGGCTTTCACGATTGGGACTTTGACTACGTTCTGCTCGATTTCCTCGGTGATGTGGTTTGCGGCGGCTTCGGTCTGCCGATTGCGCGCGATATGGCACAGAAAGTAATCGTTGTCGGATCGAATGATCTTCAGTCACTTTATGTCGCGAACAACGTCTGCTCGGCTGTCGATTATTTCCGCAAGATGGGCGGCAATGTCGGGGTCGCGGGTATCGTGATCAATAAGGACGACGGCACAGGCGAAGCTGCCGCTTTTGCAAAGGCTGTTGATATTCCGATCCTCGCGTCGATTCCTCAGGACGATGATCTGCGCAAAAAATCGGCCAATTATCAGATCGTTGGTACCAACGAAACGCAATGGGGCAAGCTGTTCGAAGAGCTTGCGGATAATGTCGGTACCGCGCCGCCGTTGCGCCCGACGCCTCTGACACAGGACGGTTTGCTCGGGTTGTTTTCAGCCTCGCAAACCGGTGCGGATTTCGTTCTCGAGCCTGCAACGGACAAAGACATGCGCGGTAAAAACGCAGTCGTTAAAGAATCGCTGGAGGTTGTTTACGACGATGTTTGATCTTGATGAAATGGCCCGCGTTGACGAGGCCCTAAGCCGCATGAATGACGACAATGCAGATGTGCATTCCGAAGAGGAAGCATCTGAATGACCGATAACGCTTTCATCTCCGGTAACGATATACCGACCCCGTCCGAAGACGGTATGGGCTGTCACTCCGCCGGCAAGATGGAGGCGGCGGCCCGTTCCGCCGGCAAATCTGAAATACTCGACCAATACGCTGCCGACTACCCGCAGGGACCGCACGACAAGCCCCAAAGCATGTGCCCCGCATTCGGATCGCTGCGCGTCGGACTGCGCATGAGCCGTGTTGCCACGGTTCTGTCGGGTTCAGCCTGTTGTGTCTACGGACTGACTTTTGTCTCGCATTTCTACGGCGCAAGACGGTCGGTCGGGTACGTTCCGTTTAGCTCGGAAACGCTGGTCACCGGGAAATTGTTCGAGGATATTCGCGAGTCGGTCCATGACATGGCCGACCCTGAGAAATATGACGCAATCGTCGTCACGAACTTGTGCGTACCGACCGCGTCAGGTGTGCCGCTGCGTTTGTTGCCAAATGAGATTAACGGCGTCCGCATCGTCGGTATCGACGTGCCCGGCTTCGGTATTCCAACACACGCCGAAGCAAAAGATGTGCTGGCCGGTGCGATGCTGAAATACGCGCGGGAGGAGGCGGAAGCCGGTCCCGTTGCAACGCCTGCCTCCGGTAAAGCCGACCGCCCCACGGTTGCGCTGTTGGGCGAGATGTTCCCGCTGGACCCGATTTCGATTGGCGCGATGCTTGACCCGATGGGTCTTGCGGCCGGGCCGACGGTTCCGTGCCGTGAATGGCGGGAACTTTATTCGGCGCTGGATTGCGGCGCAGTCGCTGCGATTCATCCGTTTTATACCGCTGCTGTTCGCGAGTTTCAGGCGGCTGGACGTCCCATTGTCGGGTCCGCGCCGGTTGGCCACGACGGCACGGCGTCCTGGCTTGCGGCCATCGGTGACAAGTTCAATGTGAAGGCTGACAAAATTGCGGCGGCACAGAACCAGTTCCTGCCTGCGATCAAAGAGGCGCTTGCCGGTAAGAAAATCGACGGCACGATTACGCTTTCGGGCTATGAAGGGTCCGAGCTTTTGGTTGCGCGGTTGCTGATCGAAAGCGGCGCAAATGTTCCTTATGTCGGGACGGCCTGCGCGAAGAGTGACTGGTCCGTTGAGGATCGTGACTGGCTCGAAGCCAAGGGCGTCAAAGTTAAATTCCGTGCCAGCCTTGAAGATGACTGCTCAGCGATGGAAGCCATTAATCCCGACCTTGCAATCGGCACAACGCCGGTCGTTCAAAAGGCGAAAGAGCGCGGGACACCCGGTCTGTATTTCACGAATCTGATTTCTGCACGGCCTTTGATGGGACCTGCCGGTGCCGGGTCGCTGGCCGAGGTCGTTAATGCGGCCATCGGCAACAAGGGCCGCATGGACTCGATGAAGGCATTTTTCGAGGGCGTTGGTACAGGTGATACCGCTGGTGTCTGGGAGGGTTCGCCGAATGTCGACGACGGCTTCCGCGCACACCGCCAGAAAAAACTCGAAAAAGCCGCGCGTGCCGCCAAAGCTGCGGAGATGATCTGATGCTGGTTCAGGATCACGACAGAGCGGGTGGATATTGGGGCGCCGTTTATGCGTTCTGTGCCACAAAGGGTTTGCAGGTAGTTATCGACGGTCCCGTCGGGTGTGAGAATCTGCCAGTTACTTCTGTTTTGCATTATACGGACGGTCTGCCGCCGCACGAACTGCCTATCGTCGTGACCGGTTTGGGTGAAGAAGAACTTGGCCGCGACGGAACAGAGGGCGCGATGAAGCGGGCCTGGAACACGCTCGATCCCGCACTGCCCGCTGTTGTTGTTACCGGCTCGATCTCCGAGATGATCGGCGGCGGTGTTACACCTGAAGGCACAAACATTCAGCGTTTTCTGCCGCGCACCATTGACGAAGATCAATGGGAGGCCGCCGACCGTGCGATGACTTGGATCTTCACCGAGTTCGGTTGCACAAAGGGCCGCCCGCGCAAGACCACGCCATTGGCTGAAGGTCAAAAGCCGCGCGTCAATATCCTCGGCCCGATGTACGGCACGTTCAACATGCCCTCCGATGTTGCCGAAATCCGCCGCTTGATCGAAGGCATCGGTGCCGAGATCAACATGGTCATGCCACTCGGCTCGCATCTGGGCGAAATGCCAAAGCTGGTGAACAGCGAAGCCAATGTCGTCATGTATCGCGAGTTCGGTCGCGGCCTCGCCGAAGTGCTTGGTAAGCCGTATCTGCAAGCGCCGATGGGCGTTGAATCGACCACGAAATTTTTGCGCAAGCTCGGTGAGATGCTCGGCCTCGATCCTGAGCCGTTTATCGAACAGGAAAAGCATTCGACCCTCAAACCCGTCTGGGATTTGTGGCGATCGGTCACGCAAGATTTCTTTGCGACGGCGAGCTTTGCCATTGTCGCGAATGAGACCTACACGCGCGGCATTCAGAACTATCTCGAACACGAGCTCGGGTTGCCTTGTGCTTTCGCTGTGCCCCGTATTGCCGGCAAGAAAACCGACAATGATGCTGTTCGCCAGATGATGCACGAGAAGCGGCCTCTGGTCATTCTGGGGTCGATCAACGAAAAAATGTACCTTGCCGAAATGAGCGGGGGCCATGGTCCGAAGCCCGCATTTATTCCGGCAAGCTTTCCGGGCGCTGCCATCCGGCGCGCGACCGGAACGCCCATGATGGGCTATGCCGGTGCGACATATCTTTTGCAGGAAGTCTGCAACAGCCTGTTTGATGCGCTGTTTCATATCCTGCCGCTTGGCACTGAAATGGATGCTGCGGCGGCGACGCCGACCCGTCTGCGCCGTGATTTCCCGTGGGATCCGGACGCGCAGGCATTGCTCGACAAGATTGTCGAGGAGCACCCAATTCTTACCCGTATTTCGGCAGCGAAAACACTACGTGATCGCGCCGAAAAATCTGCCCTCGATTCCGGAGCCGACCGTGTGGTGCGCGAGACTGTCGCTGCCCTGCAAACCGGCTCTGGCGTTTAACGTCGTTTGTTGAAGATGGAGAACAACATGGCTGTTCAAACTCAAGATGCTCCGATGCGTTCGCGTGCTAAGCGCGAGCCGCGTGCCGAGTACTGGATCTATTTTGCGCTGCTGTTTGTCGTGCTTCTGCCAGCGACGGTGATCAAGCGTGTCGTCGGTTTTGTGACGGGCGTGTCGGCGCAGGAAAGCGTTCTGCGCGAGGCGCGAAGCGATGCGCACACTGCGGCGTCAATGATTTTCTCTGTCTGAAAAGGCGGAGTTTCGAGATCATTTTGCCTGCGTGCGGGTGAAATGCTGCTGATGGGCGAGCGCCGATCAGTGACTTGACTGCGGGCAACCGCGGTTTTGATTGCTCAACTGGAGGTACCCAAATGAGTGACAACGACGGCCTGTCTTTTACAGGCCTTTCCGAAGAACAGGCGCAGGAACTGCACTCTGTCTATATGAGCGGGCTTATTCTTTTCACCGCAGTTGCGGCGGTCGCTCACTTGGCAGTGCTGATCTGGCGCCCTTGGTTCTATCTTTAGAGGAGGGATGAAATGAGCAAGTTCTACAAAGTCTGGCTGATTTTCGACCCTCGCCGTGTGTTCGTAGCACAAGGCGTGTTCCTCTTCCTGCTGGCCGCGATGATTCACCTCGTCCTGCTCAGCACGGAACGTTACAACTGGTTCGAGGTCGCTCAGGCCGAAGAAATCGCGCGCGCGGCAGATTGATCTGCTCCGCGTCTGTTTCTTTACCGAACCAGTCACAAAAACGCTGCGGGCGTCATTCGTGACGGCCGCAGCAAACACCGCCTCTGATGGCTCATCAGATTGCGGGAAAGCATTCATTATCTGAGACCGAGAGCGGAGACCCATCATGGCATTGCTCAGTTTCGAACGAAAATATCGTGTGAAGGGTGGTACGCTAATCGGCGGCGATCTTTTCGATTTTTGGGTCGGGCCTTTTTTCGTCGGCTTCTTCGGAGTCGCGACCCTGTTTTTCGCCGCGCTTGGCACGGTTCTCATCTTCTATGGTGCAGCCATTCAGGGAACGTTCAATCCCTGGCTCATCAATATCCAACCGCCTGACCTGAGTTACGGTCTGGGAATGGCGCCGCTGAAAGAAGGCGGGCTGTGGCAGATTATTACGATTTGCGCCATTGGTGCTTTTGTAAGCTGGGCGCTGCGCGAGGTTGAAATTTGCCGCAAGCTGGGCATGGGATATCATGTTCCGTTCGCGTTCAGTGTTGCGATATTTGCGTATGTCACATTGGTCGTCATCCGGCCCGTCCTGATGGGCGCTTGGGGTCACGGATTCCCGTACGGAATTTTCAGTCACCTCGATTGGGTGTCGAATGTCGGATATTCCTATCTGCATTTCCATTATAATCCGGCGCATATGCTCGCAGTGACGTTCTTCTTTACAACGACACTCGCCCTCGCGCTGCACGGCGGCCTGATCCTCTCGGCGGCTAACCCTGAAAAGGGACAAGAGGTCAAAACCCCGGACCACGAAGATACATTCTTCCGCGATTTTATCGGCTACTCGGTCGGGACACTGGGCATTCACCGCGTCGGTCTGTTGCTCGCACTCAATGCCGGATTCTGGTCCGCAATCTGTATCGTGATTTCCGGTCCGGTGTGGACGAAGGGGTGGCCTGAGTGGTGGAACTGGTGGCTTGAGTTGCCGATTTGGCCAAACGCAGGAGTCATGTGATGATTGAATATCAGAACATCTTTAACCAGGTGCAGGTTCAGGGTCCCGCAGAGCTTGGGATCACGAACGGCCAAGGCATCGAGAAAGAACGCGGCGGCACGCCCTTTTTCTCGAAGATCATGGGCTGGATCGGCAATGCGCAGATTGGTCCGATCCATCTGGGGTTCTTCGGATTGGTCTCGGTTATCACCGGTACGTTGGCGTTCAACATTATCGGGCTGAACATGCTGGCGCAGGTCGGCTGGTCTTTCCCAGAATTTCTGCGTCAGGGTTTCTGGCTGGCACTGGAGCCGCCGGGTCCTGAATGGGGATTGCGGATGCCGCCTCTCGATCAGGGCGGCTGGTACATCATCTGTAGTTTCTTTCTGCTGATTTCGGTCCTGAGCTGGTGGGTGCGCAGTTACGTGCGTGCCGCGGAATTGAAAATGGGCAAGCACGTTGCTTGGGCATTCGCCGCCGCGATCTGGCTGTTTCTGGTTCTTGGCCTTTTCCGTCCCGTTTTGATGGGATCGTGGTCAGAGGCAGTGCCTTACGGAATCTTCCCGCACCTTGATTGGACGACCGCGTTTTCGATCCGCTACGGCAACCTTTACTACAACCCCTTCCACGCACTTTCGATTGTGTTCCTGTACGGGTCGGTTCTGTTGTTTGCGATGCACGGGGCGACGATCCTCGCCGTCTCCCGCCTTGGCGGCGACCGCGAGCTGGAGCAGATATTTGATCGGGGTACGGCCTCGGAACGTGCCGCTCTGTTCTGGCGCTGGACGATGGGTTTCAACGCCACGATGGAGGGGATTCACCGTTGGGCGTGGTGGTTTGCCGTGCTGACGCCGATTACCGGCGGCATCGGAATTCTGATCACCGGAACGCTTGTCGATAACTGGTATCTCTGGGCCGTCGAACACAGCTTCGCACCCGCCTATCAGGGCGAGTACGGCTACGAAGCCTATATTCCTTGAGGAGCCGAGCATGTTTAGTCTGAAGTGGTTTCCCAAGTGGAGCCGAGAAAATCCCAAGGACATTTACGGTCCTGCCATTCTGGTCGGTGCTTTGGGCAGTGCGCTGTTCGTTGCCGCACTGATCGTGACCTGGGGCAACCCGGCCGAAACGTCGACGATGCAGACCGGGCCGCGCGGCGCGGGAATGGGAGTGACGAAATTCGTCGCCGACCGCAACGCCGTCGATGCGAGCGTCGAAGACTATACGTCCGAGGAGCCTTATGTTCCCGAAGAGGGCGAAGACCTTGCCAAGGATGTGTATGAAAATGTGCAGGTTCTGGGCGATCTGACCGAGGATAACTTTAATCGTGTGATGGCCGCGATTACCCAGTGGGTCTCGCCCGAGCAGGGCTGTGCGTATTGCCACGGTGACGGGGACATCGACACCTACGCATCGGACGATCTGTACACCAAGGTCGTATCCCGCCGGATGATCCAGATGACCCAGTTCATCAACGAGGAGTATGACGGCCATGTCGGGCCCGCCGGTGTGAACTGTTACACCTGTCACCGCGGCGAGAATGTGCCGAGTGATATCTGGTTTAAGCGCGCGCCTGTGCTTGAAAGTGTAAAGGGATGGTCTGCGAACCAGAACTTTGCCACGGCACAAAGCAGCTCGACGTCGCTGCCATCGGATGCGCTGGAAAAATATCTGCTCGAAGACGAAACTGTCGCCGTGCATGATCTGGAACCGCGCGCCGTAAACGAAGGCACGCCGAAGATTCAGCATACCGAGCGCACGTATTCGTTGATGAATTACTATGCAAACTCGCTGGGCGTGAATTGTACCTTCTGTCACAATACGCGCGCCTTCTATGACGGCGAGCAAGTGACGCCGCAATGGTCGGTGGCATTTTTGGCACGCTCGATGGTTCAGGAACTGAATATCGACTACCTTGTGCCGCTGAAGGACACCTATCCCGAGAACCGGCTGGGGCCGATTCATAAAGATGCGCCAAAAACCGCATGTAAAACCTGTCACAAAGGGGTGTACAAACCGATGGGCGGGATGGATATGATTTCGGACTGGCCGGAACTGGCTACGACCGAAGCACCCGTTTACGAGTGAGGGCGTTATGACAATGCTCAGGGTGCTTGAAGGGAAGACGATGACGACCGAAACCGAAGCGCGCCCTGAGACCCCGACCCTTGACCGGGTGGCATTCCCGAGTGATTTGCGCAAAATGTCCGACCGCGAACTGGGTCTGGTTGCCAAAGAACTGCGGGCTGAGACGATTTCGGCAGTGTCCGATACCGGCGGGCATTTGGGGTCGAGCCTAGGTGTCGTCGAAATGACGGTCGCCATTCACGCTGTCTTTAATACCCCCCACGACAAGCTGATTTTTGATGTCGGTCATCAGTGCTATCCGCATAAAATCCTGACCGGGCGGCGCGACCGTATCCGGACGCTGCGCCAGAAGGATGGCCTGTCCGGTTTTACCAAGCGCAGCGAGAGCGAATACGATCCGTTCGGTGCGGCGCACTCCTCGACGTCTATCTCTGCGGCGCTGGGCTTCTCGGCGGCTCGCGATATGGGGGCATCAACGGGCGATGGTATTGCCGTCATCGGTGATGGGTCGATCAGTGCCGGCATGGCCTACGAGGCGATGAACAATGCGGGATCGCTCGGGAAGCGCCTTTTCGTGATCCTCAATGATAACGAGATGTCGATTGCCCCTCCTGTAGGGGCGATGTCGAATTACATGTCCAGCCTGTACGAGAACACGCCGCTGCACACTCTGAAGGAGATTGCGGACGGGTTCGCTCAGAACCTGCCCGAGCCGTTTCGTGATGGCGCCATGCGGGCACGCTCGCTGGTGACCGGCGAGGGCGCAAAAGAAGCAACGCTGTTCGAAAAGCTGGGCTTTAACTATATCGGCCCGATTGACGGTCACGATATGAGCCAGCTTTTGCCTGTTCTGCGTGCTGCGCGGGCGCGGGCGGACGGGCCGACGCTGATCCATTGTGTTACCGTCAAGGGCAAGGGCTATGCGCCTGCCGAGAATTCCGCCGACAAATATCACGGCGTTTCGAAGTTCAACGTCGCGTCGGGCAAGCAGAATAAATCTGTCTCGAACGCGCCGAGTTATACCGGCATTTTCGGCGAGGCACTGGTGGCCGAGGCGGAACGCGATAGCCGTGTGGTCGCAATCACCGCCGCGATGCCGGATGGCACGGGTGTCGGCAAGATGGCGGCCCGCTTTCCTGCCCGTACCTATGATGTGGGCATTGCCGAACAACATGGTGTGACCTTTGCCGCCGGATTGGCCGCCGCGGGAATGAAACCGTTCTGCGCGATTTATTCGACCTTCCTGCAACGTGGATACGACCAGATCGTGCATGATGTTGCGCTGCAAAATTTGCCGGTCCGGTTTGCGATTGACCGTGCCGGTCTGGTCGGCGCGGATGGCGCGACCCATGCGGGCGCCTTTGATGTCGCCTATCTGACCAATTTGCCGAACTTCACCGTCATGGCCGCGAGTGACGAGGCCGAACTGATGCATATGGTGGCGACAGCGGTCGCGCATGACAGCGGGCCGATTGCGTTCCGTTATCCGCGCGGTTCAGGTGTTGGTGTTGACTTGCCCGAGCGCGGCGTTCCGCTGGAAATCGGTAAAGGCCGTGTTGTTAAAGATGGTAGCAAAGTCGCATTGCTGTCCTTTGGTGCGCATCTGCAGGAATGTCTGGCCGCTGCCGAAGATCTGGACGCGCGCGGAATTTCGACCACCGTCGCTGACGCCCGTTTTGCCAAACCGCTTGATACCGAACTGATCGCCGCACTTGCCGCAGAGCATGAGGTTCTGATTACGGTGGAGCAGGGTTCGAAGGGCGGTTTCGGATCGCATGTTCTGGAATGGATGAGCGATGCCGGCCTGTTGGATAGCGGTGTACGCGTGCGCACAATGTCTCTGCCCGATACCTTCATTGATCAGGCTAGCCCCGAGCAAATGTATAGCGAAGCGGGTCTGACCAAAGATGATATCGCCGCTAAAGTTATGAAAACGCTTGGTGTTTCAGTCGGTGAGTTCGGTCAGGCGAGCGCCTGACCCCGGCTGCTTGAGTAAATCAACTGGCGAAAGCGTGACCGGACTTTATCGGTCCGCGCTGGCAAAGACTGATTGTCCGTCATATCTCCCCGTTCAGAAGCGTTATAACGCGCTGGCGGGAAAGTCGGACACATGGAACTGATTTTAGCTTATGCTGCGGGACTGCTGACGCTGATTAACCCGTGCGTTTTGCCGATTTTACCGATTGTCGTGGCGGGATCGCTTCAGGCTAACCGTTTAGGGCCTGCCGTGCTTGCGCTGGGAATGAGCATCTCGTTCATCTTTTTCGGCGTGACCATTGCCGCCTTTGGTCATTTGATCGGATTGGATGAACAGGACATCGCAAGGGCAGGCGCTGTGTTGATGATCGTGTTCGGCGTGGTGCTGCTTGTCCCGCGCTTTTCCGCCAAATTCGCCGATGCGACCAGTGGTATGGCGTCGCAGGCAGATGCCCAAATCGACTCTTTGGACAATAAATCACTGCGGGGGCAACTGCTCGGCGGGTTGCTGCTCGGCCTTGTTTGGTCCCCCTGTATCGGTCCGACGCTCGGCGGTGCAATCGCGCTGGCCAGTCAGGGTGAGAGCCTGATCTGGGCGACGGCGATTATGACCGCATTCGCCATCGGCGTATCGACCCTGATCCTCGGCCTCGGATACGGTGCGCGGGGCCTGCTGATGCGCAATCAGGATTTGATGCGCCGGATTGCCGGTTTCTCACGGCCTTTGATGGGGGTCGTATTCATCGCGGTCGGCATCGGGATCTTGTTCAAGGTCCACCACATGTTCGAGGCATGGGCGATTCAAAATTTGCCCCCCTGGCTGATCGATCTTTCCGTTTCCCTTTAACCCACGCTTACGGAGTAATGTTATGAACCGTCGTAAAATTCTGAGTGCTGCCGCTGCATTGTCTTTCGTCCTGACGCCTCTCGCTGCTGTTGCAAAAACTGTCCAATATGCCCCCGGTCTGGTGAAAGAACGGCTGGCCGCAGGCGAGACGGTGTTCGTGATTTTCCGCGCTGACTGGTGCAGCACCTGTGCGGCGCAGGAGCGTGTGATTGACTCGCTGAAGGCATCGAATCCGTCCTATGCCGAAGGTATCACCTTTGTCGATGCTGACTGGGATGCTTACGGGCGCTCGCCCCTCGCCAAGGAATTGCGGATTCCGCGCCGGTCGACGCTTGTCGTGTTGCGCGGTAATCAGGAGTTGGGGCGTCTTGTTGCCGATACGCGGCAGGATGCAATTCGCGGACTGATGGATACCGCCCTGACGCGTTGATCCGGCGACCGCATAAATAAAGGACGCGAGGCTGCGCCGGGATGCGGAGCCTCGCGTCGCTATTCCGTTTCCAGATCGAGGAATCCGCCGGATTGACGTTTCCAGAATCCGGCATAAAGGCCGTCTTTTTCCAGCAGTTCCGTATGGGTTCCCTGCTCGGCAATGCGGCCTTTGTCCATGACCACAATACGGTCGAGATGCGCGATTGTGCTGAGCCGGTGGGCAATCGCGATGACGGTTTTTCCGTGCATGAGTGACGCAAGTTCGTCTTGGATTTCTGCCTCGACCTCTGAATCAAGGGCAGAGGTTGCCTCGTCCAGCACAAGAATCGGGGCGTCCTTGAGGATCGCACGGGCGATGGCGATGCGCTGACGCTGGCCCCCTGATAATTTCACACCGCGTTCGCCAACCTGAGCGTCATACCCCGCCCGCCCGTCAGGATCGGCGAGGTCCGCGATAAAGTCATGCGCCCGCGCGCGTTTGGCAGCGGCCATCGCCTGTTCGTGTGTCGCGTCGGGCCGTCCATACAAAATGTTGTCCATAACCGAGCGGTGCAGCAGCGCGGTGTCCTGAGTCACCACGGAAATATGAGCGCGCAGACTGTCTTGTGTGACCCGCGAAATGTCCTGTCCGTCAATCTCAATGAGGCCGGATTCCAGATCGTAGAACCGCAGCAGCAGATTGACGAAGGTTGATTTACCTGCGCCGGATCGCCCGACCAGACCGATCCGTTCGCCGGCTTTTATGTGAAGATCAATGCCGTCAACGCCGCCGACATCGCGTCCGTACATGAAATGAGCGCGGTCAAAGCGCAGTGCGCCGTTGGTGACACTCAGCGGTGCAGCGTCCGGAATATCGGTGATCCCGACCGGTTTGCTGATAGTCTCAAGCCCCTCCATCATCACGCCGAGGTTCTGATAGAATTGTGACAGCGACCACATGATCCATCCGGTCATTGCGGACAGGCGCAAGACAAGCGCCGTGCCCGCCGCGACCGCACCGACGCCGATTTCACCGACGCTCCACAACCAGATCGACACCGCGCTGATGCCCGCTGTCAGGAAGGTGTTGTTGACCAGCAGCAGCAACTCCATAACCGTGAACAGCCGCATTTGTGTGCGGAAGGTGGTGTAGGTGTCGCGGATGGCGTCCAGCCCGTAACTGTCCTCGCGGTCGGTATGGGCAAAGAGCTTTACGGTTTGAATGTTGGTATAGCTGTCAACGATCCGGCCCGTCATGGTCGAGCGTGCCTCGGACATTTCCTTGGCTGCCGCGCCGATGCGCGGCACGATGTAGACCGCAATCGCGATGAAGGCGAGCATCCAGACTCCGAAGATCGCCATCAGCCGCCAGTCGAAATCCGCGAGCAGGATAATCGCCGAGATCGTGTAGATGAGCGCGTACCAGAGCGCATCGAGCACCGTGTAAAATCCGTCGCCGACAGCCGGACCGGTCTGGACAATCTTTTGTGCAATGCGGCCTGCGAAATCGTTCTGAAAAAATCCGAGGGACTGCCGCAGCACTTGCCGGTGTGCGCGCCACCGGACCAGCGCGGCAACGGGCGGAAGGTAACTGAGATTGGTGGTCGTGATCGCGATGAAGTCGATCAGCGGTCTCAGAAAAAAGGCGATGAAGGCCATCAGCAACAGTTCGTTGCCATGGGTGTTCCAGATCGTGTCGGGCGATGCCTCTCCCATCATATCGACGATCCGTTGCATGTACGAGAACACCAGCACCTCGGCCAGAGCGGCCAATCCACCCAGAACGAGGGCAACAGCAATGACCCAGCGCATCGGCCAGAGCATGGCAAGGAAGAACGGCCTCAGCTTTCGGGGCAGGGGCCGGGTGTCGTCATAGCTCTGAAAAGGATCAACGCGGGTTTCGAACCAGCGAAACATGAGCACGCTCCATCAGCCGGTCTTGGCATGCGCCTGTGACGTTATCCGCTCACGATAGACGATATAGAGGCCGGCGGCCATCGTGATTGCAATGCCGATAGCGGCGAGCCCGTTCGGCAGGTCTTTGAAAATGAGCCAGCCGATGACGGTCGCGAACGGGATCTCGAGATACTGCATCGGGGCCACCGTAGCAGAGGGGGCAAAGCGCAAGGACCATGTCATCAGAAGATGAGCGACCGTACCGATCACGCCGACGGTCACCAGAAGAGTCCATTCCCAACGGTTCGGCGTCACGATTTGCAGGGCGGCGATGTCCGTGCCCCATGTGACCGCAAAGAGGCCCGCCAGAATCAGCGAGGCAATCGAGCCGCTGACGGTTTGCAGCGCAATCGGATCAAGCTCTTTTGCGACGTGGCGGGTGACAACCATGAAAAGTGCAAAAGCGACGGCAACCACCAGCGGCAGCAGCGCGGGCGCACCCACGGCTGCAAAGCTGGGCTGGATCACCAGCAACGTGCCGACAAATCCGACGCAACACGCATAGAGGCGGCGGGAGCCGACCTCTTCTTTCAGGAGAAACTTGCCCAGGAGAAGCGAAAAGAACGGCATGACGAATGCAATCGCCAGCGCATCGGCCAGCGGCAGATAGCGCAGCGCGGAAAACATCGCGCCGATCCCGATGATGTGGAGGATGGCGCGAAAGACGGTGAGTTTGAAGAGACGGCGGGGCATGCGCAGCGTGCCGCCGAGCCACCAGATCACCGGCAACAGCAGAGCGACCTGCGCGACAAAACGGGCGAACAGAAGTTGCCCGAGAGGAATTGATTCGCCCAACAGCTTTGCCATCGCATCGCCAAGCGGCGCGAGGGCGCAGAA
>CALGNW010000285.1 GCA_937958345.1 uncultured Neomegalonema sp.
GACATTGACGATTATGACAGATGAGGGTCCGTCGCCCAGCACGGTTGCAGAAGCATTTGGCGGCAAAACCGTTGCTGTTTTTGCCGTGCCCGGCGCGTTCACGCCGACCTGTCACCTGAACCACCTGCCAAGCTTTCTGACGCAAGCCGAGGCGCTGCGCGCAAAGGGTGTGGACAAGATTGCCTGTATTTCGGTGAATGATGCCTTCGTTCTCGACGCATGGGCGAAGGCCACAACCGCCAAAGGCGACATCGAGATGCTGGCGGATGGCAGCGGCGATTTCACCAAAGCGATTGGCATGGAGCTGGACCTGACCGAACGCGGGCTTGGCGTCCGGTCGAAACGCTATGCGATGCTGGTACAGGACGGGACCGTCAAAACGCTGCTGGTTGAGGATAATCCCGGCGAAGCGGTAAAAAGCACCGCCGATGCTCTGCTGGCCGCGATGTGACGATAAGGGCGCTCGGTTTTTTGCCGAGCGCCGCTTGCTATTTCAGCAGCGCAATCGCATTGCCGAACTGGGTTTTGGCGGTCACGCGCACGGGGCGCCAGCGATCGGGCGCGATCTGTTTCAGCTCGGCATCAAACACATACGACCGCCGCTCGGGCGTCATATATTTTTCCTTGAAGCCACCGAGGCGCTCGTAGCGTCCCGCACATTTCGGTTCTTCCACAGTGCCGCCGGACGGAACCATCGTAACCCGGTGCAGCTTTCGCCCGTCGAAAATCTTCATCGATACATCACAGGCGCTATCGCGGGGCGCGGACAGCATGGCCACCGCCGTCGCCGGATCGATCGCGCCGCGCACATCATCGAGTGTCACATCGTACGAACGTTTTCTGAAGGCCGGTGCGGCAAGAACCTCGGTCGCATTGCCCTCGGCATCAAACGTCATTTCTGTATTGCGCTCTTTCTCGCCGTCCCTGACCCAATAATCGAACGCATTCGGAACCATCGTGCCGTCGGCAAACGTCCCGCCGGAAGATGCGCGCGCATCGGTATCCAGAACCCAACGCAGCAAGGACGCGATGTCAAAGCGCGCCTCGGTCGCGTATGCGTCCGCATCCATCGCGATTTTCAGCTTCAGCGTGCCCAGCGGCAGACCGCCGATATAGGCGCGATACGATAAGGACTCGGCGACCGGCTCGTTCGCAACGGTCGCAGTCGGCAGAAGGGCCAGCAAAGCGGCAAAAAGGTGATGTCTTTTCATGGCGGTAACGTGCCCCCCGAAAACGGCAAGTGCATGGCAGAGATTAGGCCAACGAGTCCATTTTCATCGCCAGTTTAAGATCAAGGGCGCTGAGGCCGTCGCAATCATGGGTGATCAGCGTCACCTCGACCCGGTTATAGACGTTCGACCATTCAGGGTGATGGTTCAGCTTTTCTGACCAAAGCGCGACTTTGCTCATCCAGCCAAAGGCATCGACAAAGTTTTTGAATTTGAACGCCTTGAACACGGCATCGCGGCCTTCGACCACGGTCCAGCCCGCGCCGGTAAATGTTGCCAGCGCCTCGGTCCGTTCGGTTCCTGTCAGCAAATCAGTCATGGTCGAACACCTCGGTAAAAGCCTCTCGCAATGCCATGTCGAGTTCGGGCATGGTGGCGGTGATCCCCAGATCCGCGAGGCTGGTCACGCCGTGTTCGGCAATGCCGCAGGGCACGATACCGCCGTAATGGCCGAGGTCGGGTTCGAGGTTGATCGAAATGCCATGCAGTGTCACCCAGCGGCGCACGCGCACGCCAAGGGCCGCGATTTTATCCTCGCGCTCCGGTGCGCCGATGTCTGTACGCCGTACCCAGACGCCGGGGCGTCCCTCGCGGCGCTCGCCCCTGACGTTGAAGACCGCGAGCGTTCGGATGACCCACTCTTCCAGTGAGTTGACATAGCGCCGGACATCCGCGCCCCGCGATTTCAGGTCGAGCATGGCATAACCGACCCGCTGTCCGGGACCGTGATATGTGTACTCCCCGCCCCGTCCCGCGTTATAAACCGGAAAGCGGGCATCCAGTAAGTCCGCCGCATCGGCGCTTGTGCCGGAGGTATAGAGCGGCGGATGTTCGAGCAGCCAGACGCATTCGGGCGCACCGTCATCCCGTATCGCCGCTGCCCGCGCCTCCATAAACGCAAGCGCCTGCTGATAGTCGACGAAACCGTCGCTGACGCGCCATTCGGGGCTGCCGGTGAGTGCGATACTGTCCATCGGCAGACGTTACGCCCCGCAACCCCCGGCACGCAATCGAAACGCGGTATCTTGAGACTCGTTCTTTCGCCAAACCAAGGCCCCACCTTCGGAGAGGGAAGCAAAACTTGGTTCGGGCGATTGCCAACGTCACCGTCCGGTTTCACCGGTCGGCGCATGTGCCGGAAAAGAGTGGTCGGTCCCGCTTGGACAGCTTGGGTATAAGGGTCGTCAGTTACGACGATTACTCGGATACTAAGGTTACCGGCTGCCCGCCCCCGAGACCGACCGTGGCCCCCGCATTCAACAGCAGCCTGATCACCCTATACAACGAATCGCCACATTCGTCAAAATTGATTTAATTGTTAACTATACACCTTTAAGGATATTTGCAATTCCGGCAATCACCGGTTGCGGGAATTTTTTGTGCGCTGTGCCGGTCAAATATTTCTGAGTTTCCAGAGCATCCTCAGATTAAACAACAGCGCGACCGAGGCGAAAAGACTGATGATCAGCAAAATCCAGTCCCGAACGCCCGACAGGGCGCGCCACAGCTTGCCCTGCCAGCGCGGAACTTCGACGGTGGCGCCGACGGGATAAGCGGCAACGACATCGTTTCCCGCGCTCTCGCTCATCCAGCGAAAGCCGTGCAGCATATGCTCGATACCGGACGAATCGCGCACGTCGATCACCGGCAGCGCCGAGCGTTTCGCCTGCCGCGTTTCGATTCCCGATTGCGTGACGGTCACCGCCTCGCGCCCGAACAGTGAAGACGCCAGCGGCGGCTGGGGCAGCGCGACAGCGGCGACATAGAGGATAAGCGCGGCAATCGACGCGCATGCGAGAAAGAACATATGGATCGGTTTCATAGCCACTTTCGCCAAAAGCATTTGCCTGTGACCGCGCTATAGCAGTCTTTTTATGGACGGATCAGCCTGCCTCCGCTTCCTCACGCAGCGCCTCCAGTTCCATCCATTCTTCCTCGGATTTCGCCAGAATGTCCTGTCGCGCGGACAGGGCCTTTCCCGCCTTGATGAACTTGGTGTTATCCTTCGCAAACAGGTCGGGATCGGCCAGCAGTTCTTCAAGTTTCGCGATTTCGGCCTCAAGCATCGCGATCTCGGCGGGGAGTTTTTCCAACCGGTGCGATTGCTTGAAAGACAGTTTCCCGCCGCCCGATTTCGGCTTTTCCGCCGGAGGCGGAGGCGCGGGATTTCCCTTGGTGTCGGTTGTCTTGCGCACCTCGCGCTGGTCCGCAACCTCGCCGCGCAGGGCACGGTAGTCCGACCAGCCGCCCGCATATTCGATGGCTTGGCCGTCGCCCTCCATCGCGATGGTCGAGGTGGCAATGCGGTCGATGAAATCGCGGTCGTGGCTGACCAGCAGCAGCGTGCCGTCGTAATCGGCCAGCAATTCCTGCAACAGATCGAGCGTTTCCAGATCGAGGTCGTTGGTCGGTTCATCGAGGACCAGCAGATTGCTTTCGCGGGCCATAATCTTCGCCAGCAGCAGCCGCGCGCGCTCGCCCCCCGACAGGGCCGACACGGGGCCGCGCGCCTGCCGCTCGTCGAACAGGAATTCCTTCAGATAGCCGACGACGTGCTTGGGCCGTCCGCGAACCAGAATCTGATCGTTCGAGCCTTTGACGCCGAGCAACTTATCCTCGGTCATCGCCTCCCATAGCGAAAGGTGTTCGGGCACGTCGCGCTTTTGATCCAGCACCGCGACTTCGATATTCGCGCCGTGGCGGATCGAGCCTGTATCCGGCTCCAACTCGTTCATCAGCATCTTCAGCAGCGTGGTTTTCCCGACGCCGTTGGGGCCGACGAATGCAACGCGGTCGCCGCGCATGATCTTGGTGGAAAAATCCGTCAGCAGCGTGCGCTCGCCGAAGGTTTTCGAGATTTCCTTCGCCTCGATCACCAGCTTGCCGGACGCCTTACCGGCATCGAGAACCATAGCCGCCGCGCCCGCGCGTTTGATATGGGTGCTTTTTGCCTCGCGCAAATCGGCCAATTCCGCGACGCGGCGAACGTTGCGTTTACGGCGGCCCGAAACGCCGTGGATGATCCAGTGCTCTTCGCGCTTGATCTGACGGCCCAGCTTGTGCTGTTGCGCGTCTTCCTCCTCGAAGGTCTTTTCCTGCCACGCCTCAAAGCCGCCAAAGCCCTCAGGGCTGCGCCGCATGACGCCGCGATCAAGCCAGAGCGTGCCTTTGGAGACGCGGTTGAGGAACGCCCTGTCGTGCGAAATAACGACGTACCCTGTACGGCTTTCAAGCAGTTCGTTCTCCAGCCATTCAATCGCGGTAACATCAAGGTGGTTGGTCGGTTCGTCCAACAGCATCAGATCCGGCTCGGAGGCCATCATCCGCGCAAGGGCGGCACGGCGTTTTTCGCCGCCCGATGCCGATGCCGCGTTAACCGAGCCGTCAAGGCGCAGACCGTCGAGGGCAATCTGCGCCTTGTACATTTCGTCGATATCAACGTCGGCGGCGGCGTAATCCAGCACCGTCTCGTAACCGGACAGGTCGGGATCCTGAGGCAAATAGGCGATTTTGCCGCCCGGTTGTACGAACCGTTCGCCGTGGTCATGCTGAACGAGTCCCGCGGCAATCTTGAGAAGGGTCGATTTTCCCGATCCGTTTCGCCCTACAAGACAAAGCCGCTCGGTCTGTTCAATCGCAACGGATATGTCCGAGAACAACGGGTCACCACCGAAGGTAAGCGACACCCCGGAAAGCGAGAGAATAGGCGGACGTGCCATGTAATGACCTCATTTGTGGAGGGAATCCGGCTCAAATCTTGCGGAAACAGCGTGAGACCCGATATACAACCGCGCCGGATAGCGCAACGTATTGAACCGAAAAGGCGCTAAATCAGCGCAATCGACTGAACAGGAGCGAGACATGAATTTCACGACCCCGCTGGCCATCGCCGCAGCGATCCTCGTGGCAGCCCCCGCTTTTGCGGAAGACAAAGCCGAAGAGAGAGAGCCGGAACTGGTCTTTTCGGAAGATTCCGTCGCCGCCATGCAGGGCGATATCGTCATTGATTCGGCCTCTGCCCTCGCCATGAAAGACGACGAAATTCTCGTCTTTATGACGATCCATAATGGGGCAAAGGACGACGACGTTATCACGTCGGTCAGTTCGGATGCCGCCGGGACGGCAAACCTGGCCGAGTTTGAAGGCAAAGGCGAAGACCGGAAAAGCGCCAAGCTGAAAAAGCTGGATACACCGGGCAAAAACGCCGTGATGATGGATCTTTACGGCTACCACGTCCTGCTCACCGACCTGAAAAAACCTGTCGAGGGCGGTGACACGATTCCGGTCACGCTGAATTTCGCCGAAACCGGTGAAATGAAGATCGAAGTATCGGTTGCCGTGATGAAGTGACGGGAGGGCTTCGGCCTTCCCTTCCCGCCGTTTGCGAGTTCACATGCCACGCCTGCGCCTGCCCCCTTGCCGAAACCGGCAGAGGGGCAGTGCGCAACGGACACCGCGATTTGCGCCGCGATAAATCACAAAATATAATCGTGAATTGATCTTTCCGGCCGCCCTGCACCCTGCTAAAACACCCGCACCGACACAGCGGAGACGAAAGCGATGCAGATGCCAGCCCCGAAGATGGATCAAAAACCGCTTGTCGAGCCCTTCTTCGATGCGCAATCCAATACCATCAGCTATGTCGTTAAAGACCCTGACAGCAACGCCTGCGCCGTGGTCGATGCGGTGATGGATCTGGATTATGCGGCTGGCCGGATCAGCTTTGACAGTGCCGACAGGATGATCGCCTACATCACCGGCAACGATCTGACGCTGGAATGGATTATCGAAACGCATGTCCACGCCGACCACCTGTCGGGCGCGCCCTACATCCAGCAAAAGCTGGGAGGAAAAATCGGGATCGGCGAGCAAATCAAGGACGTGCAGGAAACCTTTGGCAAGGTCTTTAACGAGGGAACCGAGTTCGAGCGCGACGGATCGCAGTTCGATGCGCTGTTCAGGGACGGCGATACTTATTCCATCGGCACACTGGATTGTTTCGCCCTGCACACGCCGGGGCATACACCCGCCTGCATGGTGCATGTGATGGGCGATGCAGCCTTTGCCGGAGACACGCTGTTCATGCCGGACGGTGGTTCGGCGCGTGCCGATTTTCCGGGCGGCGATGCCGGACAGTTGTTCGATTCAATCACCCGCGTCCTCAGCCTGCCGGACGCGCTGCGTTTGTTTGTCTGCCACGACTACGGCCCCGGCGGACGGGCGATCGCGTGGGAAACCACCGTTGCCGAACAAAAGGCCGAAAACATCCATGTCGGCGGCGATGCCAGCCGCGAGGCTTTTGTCAAATTGCGCGAAGAACGCGACGCGCAACTGGCGATGCCAAAACTCATCATCCCCGCATTGCAGGTAAACATGCGGGCGGGCGATGTGCCGAAAGACGAGAGCGGCAACATGGTGCTGAAAGTACCGATTAATCAGCTGTGAACGGTGGCCCCGCAGCGCGCGGGGCCGGTATCTTTATTCAATGCCGCCGACGCAGACGTATTTCGCCTCCATATAATCATCGAGGCCGTACTTGCTGCCTTCGCGGCCGACGCCGGATTCTTTGACCCCGCCGAACGGCGCAACTTCGGTCGAAATCAGACCGGTGTTCAGGCCGACAATGCCGTATTCCAAAGCCTCGGACACGCGCCATGAACGGGCGATATCCTTGGTGTAATAATAGCAAGCCAGACCGAACTCGGTGTCGTTGGCCATTTCGATGACTTTCTTTTCGGTCTTGAACCGGATCAGCGCGGCGAGCGGGCCGAAGGTTTCCTCTTTCGACACCTTGGCCGATTGCGGCGCGTCAACGATGATGGTCGGCGGGAAGAACGAGCCGCCCAGTTTCTTGTCGCGCTTGCCGCCCAGAACAACCTTGCCACCCTTTTCAACAGCATCGGCAATGTGCTCTTCGACTTTCTCGACACCCGCCATATCGATCATCGGCCCGATCTGAACACCGGCCTTCATGCCGTCACCCATCGTCAGTTTCTTGACCGCTGATTTCAGTTTACGCGCAAACGTGTCGTAGATCTTGTCATGCACATAAATCCGGTTTGCACAGACGCAGGTCTGACCGGCATTGCGGAACTTTGAGACGATGCAGCCCTCGACGGCGGCATCAATATCGGCATCCTCGAAAACGATGAACGGTGCGTTGCCGCCCAACTCCATCGACACTTTTTTGACCGTCGCTGCACATTGTTCGAGCAGAATTTTGCCCACCTCGGTCGAGCCGGTGAAGGTGAGCTTGCGCACGATGGGGTTCGATGTCAGCTCTCCGCCGATCACGCCCGACGCGCCGTTGATCACGTTGATGACGCCTTTGGGAACCCCGGCACGCTCGGCCAGTTCGGCCATGGCGAGCGCGGTGAAAGGCGTCGCCGAGGCGGGCTTGATGACGATGGTACATCCCGCGGCCAGCGCCGCGCCGACCTTACGGGCAATCATCGCGCAGGGAAAATTCCACGGGGTGATCGCGGCGACAACGCCGACAGGCTGTTTCAAAACCATGATCCGCTTGTCCGCAGAGGTCGCCGGAATAATGTCGCCGTAGGCCCGCTTCGCCTCCTCGGCGAACCATTCCAGAAAGGACGCGCCGTAGGCAATCTCGCCCTTGCCCTCGGCCAGCGGCTTACCCTGTTCGGTCGTCAGAATTGTGCCAAGATCGTCCTGCGCGGCCATGCACAGCTCGAACCATTTGCGCAGGATGTTCGCGCGTGTTTTCGCGTCCGTCGCGCGCCATTCCGGCAGCGCGGCATTCGCCGCATCAATGGCGGCAGCACACTCCTTGGCCGAGATCGACGGGACCGTCCCGACCTTTTTTCCTGTCGCCGGATTGGTGACCGTGATCTTTGCCCCGTCGGCAGCATCAACCCATTGGCCGTTGATATAATTCTGCTGGCGGAAGAGTGCTTTGTCGCTGATGTTCACGGGGAAATGCTCCAATGATTGCGGGTTTCTCAATTCTATGTACAGCCGCGATCCGCGCTGGCAAGGGAAACGGCCCTGCTCCACCCGCTCCGGCTAGAGCGGGAGTTCGGTTGTGGTCTTGATTTGCTCCATACTCATCAGTGAGGTGACGTTGAAGATGCTGACCTCTTTGATAAGCGAGCGATAGAAGGCGTCGAAGGCACGCGCGTCCGCCACCTGCACCTTGAGGATGTAATCAATATCACCGGCCAGCCGGTGCGCCGATGTGATTTCGGGATGCCTGTCAACAGCCGCGACAAACTTCTCCAGCCATTCGCTTTCATGCTGCGAGGTTTTGACGAGGACATAAAAGGTCGCGCCCAAACCGACAGACTCCGGATTAACGATTGCCACGGTCCGTTCGATGATCCCGGCCTCGCGCATTTTGCGAATGCGGTTCCAGACCGGCGTTTTGGACGAGCCGACGCGCTTTGCCACATCATCCAGCCCGATGGTCGCGTCGCGCTGCAGCTCGATCAGGATCTTGCGGTCGAGTTCGTCCATCGGACTGTCCTTCTGTTTGGCAAGCTCAGGCCGGAATGTTGTCCTGCCTGCAGTTCGGTGCGGGAACTTTGTTCCTTATCACCCGCGAGCATCTAGGCAATAGCGGGAAATAATTCTAACTGACGCTGACAGAAAGCGGAGAGTAAATATGCGCCACTTCCCCATCTTTCACGACCTGCGCGCCCGCCGCGTCATCGTCTGCGGCGCGACCGAAACAGCCGTCGCAAAGCTGAGACTGATCCTGAAAACCGAGGCGCGTGTCACCGTTTTCGGCGCTGACCCGCACGATCAGATCATCCGCTGGGCCTCGGACGGCAAACTGATCCTCATCGAGCGGGATCTGCAGCGCGGCGATGCCGTCTGTGCGGCGCTGGTTTACGGCGCAACCGAAAACCCCGACGAAGACGCGCGAATTGCCGAACTGGGTCATGCGTGCGGGGCGCTGGTCAACATCGTCGACAATCTTGAGGACAGTGATTTTATCACCCCTGCAATTGTCGACCGCGATCCTGTGACCGTTGCCATCGGGACCGAGGGCGCTGCACCCGTTCTCGCGCGGCGCATCAAGGCGATGAACGAGGAAAATCTGTCGCCCGATCTGGGAACGCTCGCCCGCGTCGGCCAGTCCTTCCGCACCCGCGCCGATGTCCTGCCCATGGGCCGCAGTCGCCGCGCCTTTTGGTCCCGGTATTACGACGCGGTGGGGCCGCGCGTTTTGGCCGAGCATGGCGAGGACGCGCTGAACGGCGCATTAGAGGCGTTGCTGTCCGAGGCTTTGGTTAAACCGGCAGAGGCGGGACGCGTTGCCTTGATCGGCGCAGGTCCGGGTGATCCGGACTTGCTGACGCTCAAAGCGCGGCGCCTGCTGCACGAAGCCGACGTTGTCATCCATGACCGTTTGGTACCCGCAGAAATCCTCGAACTTGCCCGCCGGGAGGCCATCGTGATCGAGGTCGGCAAAACCCCGCATGGCGAGAGTTGGAAGCAAGAGGACATTAACGCGCTGATGGTCGGGCACGCCTCGGGCGGAGCGCATGTCGCGCGGCTGAAGTCCGGCGATCCGGCAATGTTCGGCAGACTGGACGAAGAAATGGACGCCCTCGATACAGCAGGCGTCGCGTTCGAAATCGTCCCCGGCATTACCTCGGCAATGGCCGCCGCCGCCAGCATCAAGGTATCGCTGACGCGACGGGGGCGGAACACGTCGGTCCGGTTTATAACCGGCCATGATATGAAGGGGTTTGCCGAACACGACTGGCACAGCCTTGCGGCATCCGGCGCAACAGCGGCGATCTATATGGGATTGCGTGCCGCACGGTTCGTGCAGGGCCGGTTGTTGATGCACGGCGCGTCGTCCGATTTACCGGTGACGGTGATCGAAAACGCCTCGCGCACGGAACAGAAAATTCTGTCGGCGACACTTTCGACCCTGCCTGATGTTTTGCAGGCGGCAGGGGTAACCGGTCCGGCGATCCTGTTCCTGGGTCTGTCCCCGCGCGACGCGATGGATGCCGCCGAAACCCTTCCCGATTCAACCGACATGCAAAAGGCCGCAACATGAGCAAACTGTTCAAACCGAAAATCGTCTCGGCAAACGATCTTTTCGCCGGTGATGTTGTTTACATGAATCCCGGGTTCGGTTGGACACGCAAGCTGGCCGAGGCGGCGATTGCCCATAATGAAGAGGCCGCCGCCGATCTGCTCGCCAAGGCCATGCCGCAGCAGGAAAAGGTCGTCGGGCCGTATCTGGCGGACGTGGCGCTGGATGATGACGGACGCCCCTTTCCAACGCATTTTCGCGAGAAGTTCAGAACACGCGGTCCGTCGAACCGCACAGACCTCGGGAAACAATCCGTCAACCCCGAACGCCGCGAACCGCTTGCCGCCTCAGGAGGGATTTGAACATGTATCGCTATGATGAATTTGACGCGGCCTATGTCAAAGATCGCGTGAACACCTTTCGCGGGCAGGTCAATCGTCGCATTGACGGATCGTTGACCGAGGACGAGTTCAAGCCGCTGCGCCTGATGAATGGCCTGTACCTGCAACTGCATGCCTACATGCTGCGCGTTGCGATCCCCTACGGCACGCTGAGCAGCCGCCAGATGCGGGCGCTGGCGATGATTGCGAGCAAGTGGGACAAGGGCTATGGCCACCTGACCACACGGCAGAACATTCAGTACAACTGGCCCGCCCTGAAAGACGTGCCGGATATTCTGGATGCGCTGGCCGATGTTGAAATGCATGCAATCCAGACGAGCGGGAATTGCATCCGCAATGTCACCGCCGATCATTTCGCAGGTGCAGCCGCCGACGAAATCGAAGACCCGCGCCCGACCGCCGAAATCATCCGCCAATGGTCAACCGAGCATCCCGAATTCCTGTACCTGCCCCGCAAGTTCAAGATTGCCGTGACCGGGTCACCGAATGACCGTGCCGTGACAAAGGCACATGACATCGGCCTGCGGATGGTGCGCAATGATACGGGCGAGGCGGGGTACGAAGTGATCGTAGGCGGTGGCCTTGGCCGGTCGCCCTTTGTCGGCAAGGTCGTGCGCGACTTCCTGCCGAAATCCGATCTGCTGCCATATCTCGAAGCGATCCTGCGGGTTTATAATCTGCACGGGCGGCGCGATAACAAGTACAAAGCGCGCATCAAGATTCTGGTCCACGAAACGGGCATCGAAGATTTGCGCGCGATGGTCGAGCGCGAATTCGAACAGCTTGACGGGCCGTCGGTTGCTCTGGCCGAAGAAGAAGTCGCGCGCATCGAGGCCTATTTTGCGCCGCCGGTGTTTGCAAAACTGCCGCAGCACTCATCCGCGCTTGAACAAGCCAAAAAGGCGGATGCCGAATTCGCAGCGTGGGTCGAGACCAATACGGATGCTCACAAGCAATCCGGCTATACCATCGTGACGGTGTCGGCAAAGGCCATCGGGGAAGCGCCCGGTGATCTGACCACCGCTCAAATGGACGTGCTGGCCGACATTGCCGAGCAATACGGGCACGATGAATTGCGGATCTCGCACGAACAGAATGTCATTCTGCCTCATGTCAGACTGGATGACCTGCGGATCGTCCACGCGGCGCTGGCCGATGCCGGTCTGGCGACTGCAAACGCTAATCTGATTTCGGACATCATCGCCTGTCCCGGTTTGGATTATTGCGCGCTGGCGACGGCGCGCTCGATCCCGGTCGCGCAGGACATTCAACAGCGGTTTGCTGATCCGGTTCGCGCAAAAGCGATTGGCGAATTCAAGATCAAGATTTCCGGCTGTATCAATGCCTGCGGCCATCACCATGTCGGACATGTCGGCATTCTCGGACTCGAAAAAGCGGGGATCGAAAACTATCAGATCACGCTGGGCGGCGACCATACCGAGACGACGGCCATCGGGGACCGCGCGGGTCCGGGCTTCGCGTTCGAGCAGGTCGGCCCCGCAATCGAACGGCTTGTCGATGCGTATATCTCGCTACGCGCCAATGACAATGAACGCTTTCTGGACACGTATCGCCGCCTCGGCCTCGAACCCTTCAAGACCGCACTTTACGATAATGAGCGGACCGCAGCCTAGCGGGCTTCATTCTGAACGCAGGAGATGACCATGCCTCTGGTGACAAAAGACGGCTTTCAGCATTTGCCTGAAGCAGCCTACATTACTGTTGATCAACTGACTGAAACCGACGAACCATGGCTGGCTGTCGAGGTTGCGGGCGATGTCGATGTTTCGGCGATTGCTCCGCATTTCGAAAAGATCTCGCTGATCGCGGTTCAGTTCCCCAGCTTTGCGGACGGACGCGGCTTCAGCATCGCGCGGCATCTGAAACGGCTCGGATTTGATGGCGAGTTGCGGGCGCGGGGGCATATTATTGCCGACCAGTACGCGCACGCGCTCGCCTGCGGTTTCGACGGCGTCGAAATCAATGATGAGGTTGCCGAACGTCAGCCGTTCGACCAATGGCAGGATGCGGCAAACAAAGTCCTGCCGCCTTATCGCCAGAAAATGGCGGGGTAGTTCTGATTACACAGGCTATTCGGTGCGCAGGGGCGCGGCGTCCAGCACCTTTAGCTTGGCCGCCATGAACTGCGCCTCTTCGACCTCCAGCATCGCATTTTGTGCGATCTCGAGTTCGCTGAGTGCCTTGCGCATCCGCGCCGCCAGACCGATCACCTTGGCGGGATCGGCAGCGTCCTTTTCAAACTGGTCAAGCAGAGCTGTGCGCTGCGCAAGATTCCGAACGTTCAATTCAGCAAGCCGTTCTGCGTGCGTGTCCTCGAGCGCGAGGAGCAGGCGGCTCGTCTCTGTTTCGGCCTGAAAACCGACCTCGCCCGTCGCGGCCTGATCCTGAATGACGGCAAATGTCTCGGGTGCGCCGAGGGGCCGCGAGAAATCTTCGTTCTGCGGAATGATGTCCACGGGCAATGTGTAGGTCGGCACATTGGCGACGCTGCCGTCATACAAAACCGGATCAGGAAGCAGTATCGGAGCGGGCGCGGGTTCTGTTGCAATCTGATAGGCGTTGGCATCGAATTCGATTGGTTCGTAAGCCTCGTAGACCGGCACGGACTGAACCGCCTGCACCTCGACACTTGTCGCGGGCTGGACGAGGATCGGGGCAGGCTGAATGAGGATCGGGGCCGGATTTATCACGCGCTCGCCGGTGGAGATTGACGTCGAGACACCGCCCGCCGGCTGGTCAACGGTCGCATAATTCTGCGCCTGAACAACCCCGCAAAAAAGAACTGTTGCGCAAGCCGAAACACTGAACACTTTCATCAACTCTACTCCTCACCCCTCCGCCTCGGGGAAACTGTTACAACCAGAAAGCGGCAGAATTTTAGCCGATTACTTGCGCGTTGCGGCCCAGGGATTTGGCATCGGCGCCTCCGGATTCGGCATTTCGGGCCAGTTTCGGGGCTTGCCGCGCAACGCCATGATCAGAATGATCGCAACGACACCGGCCACGAAACCGCCGATATGCGCCCAGTACGCAACACCGCCGCCGGTTCCGCCAAGACTGCCGAAGCCGTCAAAGACCTGCAGGCCGATCCAAATGCTGAGCACGACAAATGCAGGCAGGCTGATGAGCATAAAAAACGCCAGCACATCGACCTTTGCCTTCGGGAAAAGGATCAGATACCCGCCCATCAATCCCGCAATCGCACCCGATGCGCCCAGATTATGAACCTGCGAGGTCGGGTCGATGGCAATTTGTGCCAGCGTCGCGCCGATCCCGCAAATGAGGTAAAAGGCGAGCAGGCCGAAATGCCCCAGATAGTCCTCCAGATTATCACCGAAGATAAAGAGGAACAGCATGTTACCCGCAAGGTGCATGAAATCACCGTGCATGAACATCGACGTCAGGAAGGTATACGGTTCCTCGCCCGCCAGAACCTGAGCCGGGACCAGCGCGTAGTCGTAGTACACATTCCAGATTTCGCGCTCCGACCCCAGACCATAGCTGAGCCATGCCAGCACATTTATGACGATGAGCGCATAGCTGACATACGGGGTGATGTTCGAGGGGTTGTGATCGCGAATCGGAAACATAACAAACCTTGGCCCTGTGCGCGCCATCTGCGCCTGTGCCGGAGTGTACCCGCAACTGTCCCGAGGGTCGAGATAGGGTTTGAAAGGCCCAGAACGCAGCGTAGGCGAGCGGGATCAGACCGCGATTGACCGTTCGAGATGCTCGCTGAGCGGAAACGCCATCCAAAACGTCGCGCCCTCGCCCATGACCGAGTCAACGCCGATTTCACCGCCCATAGACGAAACGACATCGCGGGCGATTGCCAGTCCGACACCGACGCCCTCAAGCGAGCTGTCCGAGGGCTCCATGCGCTCGAAGCGTTCAAACAGCGTATCGTGAAGGTCTTCAGGAATGCCGGGGCCGTTATCGATCACCTTCAACAACAACCGGCCACACCGGCCCTGCCGCGCCGTCACGCGAACCGTGCTGCCTGATGGCGATGATTTAATCGCGTTGGAGACAAGGTAAACGAGGATTTTGACGATTTTTTCGCGGTCCGCGTTCAGTTGTGCGAGGGCCATGTCCGCGCCGTCGAACACCACGCTATGGCCCGAATCCCGCGCCTCCGCCTTTGTCAGTGATCTGAGATCATCGAGCAACACGCCGACCTCAATCGGTTCCGTCGTGCAGACGTCGGTGCCGACTTCGAGCTGGGCGAGGCTGAAGATATCCTCGATGAGAGACAGTAGGTGCGCGCCCGCGCCCTCGATATCGGTCGCGTATCCGCCCACCGTCTGATCGACTTTGCCCTGCTGTTCGAGCATTTTGATAACCTGACTGAACCCGATGATCGCGTTCAGCGGCGTACGCAGTTCGTGATTCATGTTCGCAAGGAAGACATCCTTGAGACGGCTGGCGCTTTTCGCATCGCGCAATGCCCGCCCCAGACGGACGTGCATGGCCCGCTCGTCCGAGATATCCTTGAGCGTACCGATGAGCGAGGCGGGCTGACCCGCATCGTCCAGACGGACTTCGCCATTAACCGCAACCCAGCGTATCTGTTTGCCCACTGTCAGCAAGCGGGCCTCGAACGAAAACGGTTCGGCATTTTCCGAGGCTGACCAGACGGTATCGCGGACAAAGGCCCGGTCGTCAGGGTGATACCATTCGGTGCATTCGCGGATACTGCTAGGACGATAGTGCGGTGGCAAGCCATGCGCCTGACAAACTTCGTCCGAAAAGAAAACGACCTCGGTCTGAAGATCAATGTGCCAATACCCGACCTTGCTGAATTTTTCGACGACATCGAGAAAGTCAGTCTGGTTCTTGGGATCCGGTCTCTTCCCGACTGATTGACCGAAGGTTCTCACGTATCATCCAAACAAAAATGGTTGCCTTAGCTAGAAACTGGCCTGAGTGTATTAATGTAGGGTAATCGCGCAAAACGTGAGTTTATAAAATTTTACGCACCTCGTCCGGCTTGCGGCGGGTGCTCATTTGCCAATCCCGTGATAGGTCATTGCACCGCGTTGCCCTGACAGGGTTTCATGTGCAATCTGCACCCATGATAAATGAACTCGGACATTACGCGCTTATTCTGGCGTTTGCCGTCAGCATCGCGCAATCGATCATCCCGATGTGGGGGGCCTATAAGGGCTATGCCGAACCGATGCGGTTCGCGCAACCCGCCGCCATAACGGCGTTTTTAATGGTCGGGCTGGCCTTTGCCGCCCTGACATACGCCTTTATAAACTCGGATTTCTCTAACCGGGTGGTCGCGGCGAATTCGCACAGCCTGAAGCCGATGCTGTATAAAATTTCGGGTGTTTGGGGAAACCATGAAGGGTCGATGCTGTTATGGGTGCTGATCCTGACGCTGTTCGGTGGTCTGGTCGCAGCACTCGGTAACGCGATCCCGCCTGAACTAAAGGCGCGGACCCTGTCAATTCAGGGCATGGTCGGTGTCGCATTTCTCGCGTTCATTCTGTTCACGTCCAATCCGTTCGACCGTCTGCCCTTTCCGCCCGAAGACGGCAGCGGCCTGAACCCGCTGCTGCAAGACCCCGGACTGGCGTTTCATCCGCCGTTTTTGTATTTGGGATATGTCGGTCTTTCGATGCCGTTCAGCTTTGCGGTTGCCGCGCTGATCGAAGGGCGCGTTGATGCGGGTTGGGCGCGCTGGGTCCGGCCCTGGGCACTGGCGGCTTGGGCCGCGCTGACCATCGGCATCGCGCTTGGCAGTTATTGGGCCTATTACGAGCTTGGCTGGGGCGGATGGTGGTTCTGGGACCCCGTTGAAAATGCCAGCTTTATGCCTTGGCTGGTTGCGACGGCTTTGCTGCATTCTGTGATCGTTGTTGAAAAGCGCGGCACGCTGCAAAGCTGGACAATTTTGCTGGCGATCATCGGCTTTTCGCTGTCACTGGTCGGCACGTTCATCGTGCGGTCCGGCATTATCACCAGCGTTCACGCCTTTGCCAACGATCCCGAGCGTGGTGTGTTCATCCTCGCAATGCTGGGGGTCGCCGTTGGCGGCTCGCTGATCCTCTATACATGGCGTGCGCCGCAACTGCGCAGCGATGCGGTCTTTGCCGTCATGAGCCGTGAAAGCGCGCTTGTGTTGAACAATCTGCTGATGAGCGTGTCCTGTGCCGTCGTCTTTATCGGAACACTCTATCCGTTGCTGGTCGAGCTTGCGACCGGCGGAGAAAGCAAAATCAGTGTCGGTGCGCCGTTCTTCGACCTCGCCTTTGCCCCCTTGATGGTGCTGGTACTCCTGGTCATGCCTATCGGCGCGGCATTGCCGTGGAAGCGCGGCGACCTTCCGAAGGCCATGACCCGCATCTGGCCCGCCGTGCTGTTGGCCTTTTGCGTCGGGGCGGTCTTTGCCATGCTGCGCTGGGGCGGGCCGGTGCTTGCGCCCTTTGCGATCATGTTGTCATTCTGGGCGATCTTCGGTGTTCTGGCGGATTTGGGCGAACGGGTAAAACTGGGCCGTGCGCCATTCAGCGAAAGCCTGCGCCGTCTGGTCAACCTGCCCCGGTCCGCATGGGGCCAAGCGGTTGCCCATATCGGGTTCGGCACGACAGCGTTCGGAGTTGCGGCCATTACGGCATGGGCATCCGAGGATATCCGCACCGCCAATGCGGGCGATATGATCCCGATTTCGACCTACGAAATCCGCTTTGACGGTGTCGAGCGCGAGCGCGGCCCGAACTTTCGCGTTGATGTCGGGCGGTTCACGATTTTCGAGAACGGCAAAGAGGTCGGCTCGATTGCATCCGAGAAACGGTTCTATCCGGTACAGCGCGCCAACACGACCGAGGCCGGTATCCGCGCCAGCCTGATCGAGGACGTCTATGTCTCGCTGGGCGACAAGCAAACCGACGGGTCCTGGGCTGTGCGCAGTTATGTGAAGCCTTATGCAAACTGGATCTGGCTGGGCGCGCTTATAATGACGCTTGGCGGTCTGCTGAGTTTGAGCGACCGTCGCCACCGCGTCGGAGCGCCGACGCGCGCCCGAAAACAAAAGGTGGTGGCGGCGGAATGAGGGCAATTTCAAACCGGACCGCAGCCAAAACGGCGCTTTGGGTCGTATGCGCGGCGTTGATGTTCACGCCTGCGCAGGCGGTCGAGCCGAGCGAAATCCTTGATGACCCGGTTCTGGAATCGCGGGCACGGGAACTGTCAAAAGGACTGCGGTGTCTTGTTTGCCGGAACCAAAGCATCGACGATTCCGATGCCAGCCTTGCCAAAGACTTGCGCGTTGTCGTGCGCGAGCGACTGGTTGCCGGAGACAGCGACGAGGCCGTTCTGGATTTCGTCGTCGACCGCTATGGCGAATACGTCCTGCTGAAACCGCCCTTCACTATGGGCAATGCGTTGCTGTATCTCGGCGGGCCGTTGTTGTTGCTGGTCGGGGGAGTCGGGTTTTGGCGGCTGACAAGGCGGCCCGCTGACGGGGTACAAACCGCCACAGCGCCGGCGCCGCTGAGCGAAGACGAGCGCCGCAAGCTGGAAACACTGATCGGGAAAAACGACTGATGCTGCGTGCCTTGGTTCTGGCCGCGGTACTGACGCCCGCTGCTGTCAGTACCGATGACGGGGAACAGGTGCAGGCCATCGTTCTTGCCGAAGGCGATGTGCTTTGCATCGGGTATGATCGGGCAAGCGAGACTTGCCTTGTCAAACAGACCGTCAGCGCACGGCAGGACAAGGACATCACCGTTCTGGAGGAGATGATCCTTTCGGATTTCGGCAACGACCTGAGGCTGACGACGCTGTCAAAAAGCACCCGCGAGGGCACGCGCTATTGTCTGATAAAAGATTCGATGCGGGCGACGGTCGTGCCGGAAATTCACCACGCCGCGCCATCATTGACCGCGGCAACCATCGCCGGTCTGAACCGATACGCGCAGGCGGAATTTTGCGTCGAACACCGGCCCTGCGAGGGCGGGCATGTTGCGGCGGCCTATGCGGGGGACGCACGCTTTGCGGACGAGGACACGCGCTATACTTTACTAAAAGCCGATGACCCGCGCCTGCACGCACTCGACTTGCGGGTGATGCAGATTTCGGAACTGGATGAGGTTAAGGGCTTTGCGCCCGTTTCCTGTTTGCCGGTGCAATAAAACGGCCCGGGCATATGCGATGACCGGGCCGTGAAATCATGCCGAGGCTTCAGACCAGCGCATCTTTGGTCGGAACATAGGTATAGCCCAGATCATGCGCGACCGCCTCGTATGTCACCTTGCCATTCCAGACATTCAGGCCATTGGCGAGGTGTTCGTCATCCGACAGGGCCGCTTTCCAACCCTTGTCAGCCAGTGCGAGCGCATGCGGCAACGTCACGTTATTCAGCGCATAGGTGGACGTGCGCGCGACACCGCCGGGCATGTTGGCAACGCAATAATGAACGATGTCGTCAACGACATAGGTTGGCTCGGCATGGGTGGTTGCCTTTGACGTTTCGAAACAGCCGCCCTGATCAATCGCAACATCAACCAGAACCGAGCCTTTTTTCATCGAGCCGAGCATGGCGCGCGTCACGAGTTTTGGCGCGGCTGCACCGGGGATCAGAACGGCGCCGATCACCAAATCGGCCTCGGCAACGCTTTCCTCAAGGTTGGCCTTGTTTGAAAAGCGGGTTTTGGCACCGGCTTCGAAATGGATCGACAGTTTTTCCAGAACTTCGGGGCTGCGGTCCAGAATGGTCACATCCGCACCAAGGCCCACCGCCATCTGCGCAGCATTGAAACCAACAACGCCGCCGCCGATGACAGCGACTTTACCCGGCATGACGCCCGGTACGCCGCCGAGCAAAACGCCGCGTCCGCCCTGCGCCTTTTCGAGACAATGCGCGCCCGCCTGAATCGACATACGGCCCGCAACCTGACTCATCGGTTTCAGCAACGGCAAGCCGCCGCTGCGATCTGTGACGGTTTCGTACGCGATGCAGGTCGCGCCCGAGGCAACAAGATCTTTTGTCTGTTCGGGGTCCGGGGCGAGGTGGAGGTAGGTATAAAGGATCTGGCCCTCGCGCAGCATCTTGCGCTCGTTAGCCTGCGGTTCCTTGACCTTTACGATCATGTCCGCGCGCTGGAAAATCTCGGCAGCATCCGAAACCATCTCAGCGCCTGCCGCGATGTAATCTTCATCCGTCGAGCCGATCCCGTCGCCCGCCGTGTTCTGCACAACGACTTTGTGACCGTGGTGAACCGCCTCGGCGACGCTCTCGGGCGTCATGCCGACGCGGTATTCGTGGTTTTTGATTTCCTTCGGGATACCGATCAGCATGGCGCGATTCCTTGGTTTGAATGACAATTTTCCGAATGTAATACGGATACACGCGCATTTCTTCCGAAATACTGCTAAGAAAACGCCCGAATTCTGATATATTTTTATAGATACGGAAAAATAAAAGGAAATTTTCCGATGGATTCGATTGATGCAAAGATTCTTACAGCGTTACAGAAAGACGGGCGGGCGTCGGCAGCGGACCTGAGCGAAATCGTCAATCTGTCACTGTCCGCCGTTCATCGCAGAATAAAGCTGCTGGAGGAAGCCGGTATTATCCGGCGGTATTCGGCGGTTCTGGATCCGAAGGCCCTCGGATATAGCCACGACTTTTTCGTCGAGATCGCGCTGCAATCGCAGAGCGCCAAAACGATGGAGGCATTCGAAGAGGCCGTGCGCGCCTCGCCGGTGATTGTTGAATGTCATTTGCTGACGGGTGCGTTCGACTACCTCATCAGGATCGCAACACGCGGCCCCGAGGATTACGAACGCGTCCACCGCCACGCATTGTCCGCCCTGCCCGGCGTGATGCGGATGCAATCAAGTCTGGTTCTGAAAACAGTGCGCGCCTGGGAGGGCTATCAGGTCGTCGCCTGACCGGCCAGCAGCCAATCAAGCATTGCGTCGACAAGCCGGCCTCCGCTGGCCACATCGAAGGCGGCGAACATCGGGTTTGAATTCGTTTCGAGAAAAACAAGCTCTCCGGTGTCTCCGCGCGCTTTGAAATCAGCGGCGGTGTAGGTCAGGCCGAAGCGGTCGGTCAGCGCCTTTAGCCCCGGCAACAAATGCGCGGGCGGTTCGACCTCGGTGACCTTGGCATCACCGCCAACGGTGCGATAATCGAGGGCGTCCGCCTCGATCTGAAAGGCGAAAAACCTTTCTCCGACACGGAAAATACGAACCTCGGGCGGGACGAGCTTTTCCTGAAAGATATATGGGCGCGGCAGGTAACTGTCGCTGACGCGGGCCAAGGCCTCGGCCTCCAGCTCGCGGCACATGTCGCCGCCGCCAACGGGTTTGTAAACGACAGGGGCGCGGGTCAGCGCGGATTGCGCAACAGCCACAGATGAGTGCAATGTCGTTTCAGGTACTGACAATCCGGCCTGCCGCGCCCAGACGAGCGCAAGCGGTTTGTTGACAGCATCCTTCATCGCAAATTCGCGATTGAACAGGCGGATATGCGGGTGCGACCACAGCCACCCGTCGATCAGAATTTTCCAGCTGCGCGCGTCGTCCCGATCAAGCTGGTTTTTCGTTTGCAGGAACCGGAAGACGTCCTGACGCACAAACGCGCCGGTCGGTTCAATCCGCGCGCCGTCCGAGTGCAGCGCACCCGATGCGACATCCCATTCCAGCAAAAGCTGGCCGCCGTCCCGATGCAGCAGCGGCGTGAAGGGCAGGCCCCGGACACGCGCCCGATCTATCATCCGTCGAAGTTGCGGGTCAGCCTCGCCGCCTGCAATTAACAGCATCAGCGGCCAACCGTTCCGCGCGCTGTGGCGGCCAGCGCCCTCGCCCGTCCACCGATGGCAAAGGGAGCGCGATCATTGGGTTTGCCGACGGGTTCAGCGGGGGCGCTTGGCGCGGGCGGCGGGCTGGCTTGATCGCTGCCGATGATGCCCTGCTCCCGAAGATAGGCGGAAACAGACCGGATCGCATCGTGATGCGCCGCGAGGGATTCGGGAAAGGCGTCGCGGTTCGCCGCGCCGGGTGCAGTCACCGAAACGCGCGCCGCCACCGGCGGGCTGTTCCCTGCTGATGAAAGCGGATCGGACGGACGCCGTGACGGGTCAATCAGGTCAATAATTTCATTGAAGGAGACAGCGCCCCCTTCGAATGTTTCGTCGTTGCCCTGATCTTTCGCGCGCATGACCGCCTCCGCCCATCGTCAATAAGGCTAGTGCAATCATGCGGGCAAAGATAGGCGCGTCATATCAGGCTCATTCGGGCGGGATATAGATTCGCTCGAAATCGCCCTGCACTTCACCGATGGGCAGGGGACCGGTGTTGATTCCAATTGGAATGGGTCCTGCGCCGCTGCCGATACCGCCATTCGGTTCGACGGGAATCAGACCGCCGCCGTCCTCTTCACCGATGGCGTAGGTCGTGGCGAACACCTCGGTCGGCGTAGCAAATCCGCCCTCTTCTTCACCGATGGCGAGGGTCGTCGGCTGGCCGTAGGATTGTTCAGGTGCAACAAGAGGCCGGGTCGCCAGTCCCTGCTGCGGCGCGACAACCGGCTGCGGGTTTATGACCTGAGGTGCAGGGAGCGCGCGCGGTTGGCATCCGCTGATTGCGGAAATGCCGAGGACGCCGGTCGCTGTTGCCGCAAGACGCGCGCGGGTCGTTGAAAAATCTGACCGCATTCCGGCCTCCGTTTGCTGACCTTCAGATGCGGGTAGTCAGAATACGGAACAAGGGCGGAATCAAGGCCGCTGTATACCTTTGCGGTTCAAAACCGCCGAATAACCGCCGGTTGTCGCCGTGAGGGGCAACGGCAGTTCCGGCCCGGCTGCTTTTTCCGCCCGCGCTCAGCCCGACATTTTCGAAATCTCATCGGCGATCACGCTCACCCCCTCGGGAATTTTTTCCGAGGTGATCGACGAATAGGCGACCCGCATAAAGTTGACCGGCGCATCGCGGCCCGTCAGCGACTTTGGCCCGAAAAACGGCGCGCCCGGTTCGATCAGGACGCTGCGCTCCCGCAGACGTTCTGCCAGAACAATCGTATCAATATTCTCCGGCGCGGCAATCCAGAAACTTGCGCCGCCGAACTGAGGCGCGCGCGCGCCGTCCAGTCCAACTTTTTCGAGCGCGCTCTGCATCGCAACGCGGCGTTCGGCAAACGCACTGCGCAAACGCCGGATCAGGGCATCGTGATGGCCCAGCGCCAGAAAGTAAGCCGCCGTGCGCTGGGTATGTCCCGGCAGATGGCGCAGAACCAGCGAGCGTAAGGCCCGCGCCTCTCGGATCACCGGATCCGGCGCGACGAGATATCCGAGACGTAAACCGGGGAACAGCGATTTCGAAAAGCTGCCGACATAGATCACGCGGCCGGACGGATCGAGCGACTTCAGCGCCGGTGCAGGACGCTGAAGAAAACCCATCTCGAAATCATAATCATCTTCGACAATGACAAAATCGTATTTCTCAGCCGCCTCTAATAACGCGCGCCGCCGCTCAAGCGGCATTGTTGCCGTTGTCGGCGCGTGATGGCTGGGCGTGAC
>CALGNW010000286.1 GCA_937958345.1 uncultured Neomegalonema sp.
GCCCTCGCCAAAACCGGCCTCAACCACCCGTAACCAGCTGTCATCCGGCGCTTCGCGCGACCCGCGATAACCGCACACAACCAGCCAATCCTGAGCGCGCGTCATGCCGACATAGAGCAACCGCCTGTATTCCTGCATTTCCAACGACCGCCGGTACTCGCGCAGGCCCGCGACAGGCGGAGGGTCTTCATTGCGGCGGCGCGACCAGATCGGCGCATCCCCCGCCTCGGTCTTCAACACAAAAACGCCCGAGGTATTTCGCGGGGGCAGCGCAACGGTATCGGGCAAAAAGACGATGTTCGCCTCCAAGCCCTTCGCACCGTGCGCCGTCATCACCCGCACCTCGTTACGGCCCTGCTCCATCTCGCGCTTGACCTGAAAGTCACTGGCGTCAATCCGCTCAACAAATGCCTGCAATGTCGGCGTTTCCACACTCTCGAACGCCAGCGCCTGTGACAACAGCTCGTCAATCGGGTCTTCGGCCTGCACCCCCAGACGTCCCAAAAACCGCGCCCGCGCGCCATGCATGTTCAGCGCCCGCTCCAGAAATTCATAGGGCCGCAGAAAGTCCGCCTCATTCAGCAGATCATTAAGAATGGCAAATGCCCCCGCGAACGCATCCTCCTCGCGGCGCAGATAAAGCGCACGCCACAACCGCCTTCCCCCGCGATCATAGGCCAGATCAAACAACGCCTGCTCGCTCAACCCGATAATCGGAGAGCGCAAAACCGTCGCCAATGTCAGATCATCGTCGGGCAGCAACGCAAACCGTGCCAGCGCCATCAGATCACGCACCGCAAGCTGTTGGGTCAGGACCATACGGTCTTCACCTGCAACGGGAATATCGCGCGCCTTTAATGCGCGGATCATCGCATCGGTAAACGCATTGCGCCGCCGCACGAGGATCAGCACATCCCCGGGGCGGATCGGACGGGCTCGGGACTTAAGGATAGTGCCATTCGCCAACCACCCGGCAATCCGCGTCGCGATGCCCTCTGCCAAACGCAAATGCGGAGCATCAGGCTCTACCTCGTCGACTGGCACATGCCACGGCTGGGCTTCGGGGTTATCGCGCGGCTGGACTACCGGCCAGAACTCGACACAACCCGGTTGGTCGGCGCGAAAAGCAAGGTGTTCGGGGGCCGCGCCGTCCGCGCTGAGACCGTCACGCGCGGGTTCAGAGGCAAAGACGGTATCAACAGCATTCAGCACGGCGGGCGTAGACCGGAACGAATGCAAAAGCTGCGGCTCCTGCATCGGCGCATCGACACCCTTTGTCAGCTCATCAAAGCGTTCTTTGATGACCGACAGGCCCCGCGGGTCAGCGCCCTGAAAACTGTAGATCGACTGCTTTTCATCCCCAACAACAAACAGCGTCCGGTGGGCGTCGCGGGCACTTTCGCCCGCAAAGAATTCCTCGGCAATCGCGCCGATTACCTGCCATTGTTCGGCGGAGGTATCCTGCGCCTCGTCCACGAGAATATGATCGACACCGCCATCAAGCTTATAGCGCACCCAGTCCCGCGCGTCCGCCTCGGTCAGCAATGCACTTGCCAGCCGGATCAGATCATCGAAATCCAGCGCATCAGCACGCGCCTTCAACATCCGCACTTCGCCCAACAGGGCCACCCCGAATCGCGCCAGAGCCTTGCTGTTCGCAAATCCCTCGATGGCCTGTTCCTGCGCCGACAGTTCAAGCAGCGCACCTGCAATTTCTGCACACAAATCTTCGGCCCACGGCAGAGCCTTTTTTATCGCCGCTGTCGGAAACTTTGCGCGCGGCCCGCCGGTCTTGGTCAACAGCGCGGCACGCAGGGCGGAAACCAGATCACCGTCCGTGCCCTCCGCCAGCGCCTCAAGCAAATCCGGCGCAACAGCCTGCTCGTGCTTGCCGCCATCCGCAAAGGCCCGGGCGAGCTCGCGCAAGGCTTTCATATCAAAGCCCGAAACTGCTGCGGCTCGGACTGCTTCGACCGTATCGCTTTCATCAACGTCCAATGCATGCGCGATCCGCGCCACCACCTCGTCCGTCGATCCCTCGAACGCAGGACGCTGCTTGACGATTTCCTGTATCAGCGCATCGATGCCGAATTCCTGAACACGGTCGATAATCAGCATCGCCGCATCGCGCAGCGCCCCGTTGCCGCCGGTCAACGCACGGGCAATCGTGGACTCTTTGGCGGCATTCAACAGTTCGGCGGATGTCACCTCGTCCATCAACTCGAAATGCGGCGAGATTTTCGCCTCCAGCGGAAACCGCCGCAGCAGGCTTTCGCAAAAGGCGTGGATGGTTTGGATTTTAAGACCGCCGGGGGTTTCCAGCGCCTGCGCGAACAAACGGCGCGCGCGCTTCAGTTCGATTTCCGCGCCGCGCTCGGTATCAAGGTCGACCAAAGCAGCACGCAGCGCGCTATCATCCATCAACGCCCAGCCGCCCAGCCGCGCGAACAGTTTATTCTGCATGTTCGCGGCGGCGGCGCGTGTGTAGGTCAGACACAGGATTTTCGACGGATCGGGCGGCGTATCTCCGTCCCTGACACTCCCCAACAGCAACCGCGCAACACGATCGATCAAAACCTTGGTTTTACCGGACCCGGCATTCGCAGTTACCCACGCCGAATGGTTCGGATCGGCGGCGACCCGCTGGGGTGCAGAGGGATCATGGACGCTCATTCAGGATCCCCGCCCTCGGCACTCACCCATTCACCAACCCGTGCAAGATGGTCATAGTCCCCAGCATAAGTAATCGACATGGGCCGCGCGCGCGACAGATACCCCTGCGCCGCATCGGCATACGCGGCCAGCAGTTCTGACAATTTCGGAAACGCCTCGGCAATCAGCCGGTCCTCGTCGGACAGGGCGGTTTCCTTACCGCCAATATCACCGCCCTGCAGACGGATATGCGCGAGCTTTGAAACCTTTGCGGCAGCCAGCCCCTCAAACGCCCCGTCGCGCAACATCGCCCCCTCCAGCGGCAGTTGTTGTGCAAACGCGGCAACCTGTTCATTCGTCGGCGGGGCGCCGGTCTTGTAATCATAAATCGCGTAGGTTTCATCGGGCAGCCGATCAATGCGGTCGGCATACCCCCGCAATCCGACCTGCGAAAACCCCGGAACAGAAACGTCGATCATCCCTTCGGCCTCCAGCTTGGCCGGAACCTCGCCGCGCGCACGTCTAGCGGCCTCTTCGTGCAGGAACCACGGCGCAATACGCAGCACCCGCGCCCGGTAAAATGCCTGCACACTCGGCCAGGCATCATAGGCCGCGAGGGCTTGGGTTGTTTGTTCTTCGAACAGCGCGCGCGCGCTCTCTTCGTCAAGCCAGTCTTCCGCTGTTTCGGCAACAACCCGCTCGACAATTTCGTGAATCACCGTCCCGCGGTCCCGCGCATCAGGGTTCGGGGAAAGGTCCGCCATCGGACGCAAGCCCAGCACTTTCTGGGCGTAGATCGCATAAGGATCGCGGGCCAGTGTTTCGATCTGTGTCACGGAAAATGCTCTGGGCCGCGCCTCAACTGGCGGCGTCGGCGCGGGCCGCTCGACGGGCTGGCCCACAGTTTCACGCGCGAGATGTCCGGCAAAGCCGCGATAACGGTCCCCCCGTTGCCGCATGCCGGCCAGGACCTGCGGCGCAAAACCGGTCTGCTCATCCTCGCCAAGCAAGGTTGTTATCCGCTGCAACCACCGCGAGGCAACGGTCGGTGTTCCATCCTGCTTACGTGCGCGGCTGAGGATGACCCGCTTTGCACAAAAAGCCTGCTGAAAATCGTGCGACGAAAGCCCGATACGGCGTTCTAATGACGGCAGCCCGAAATCGCGTCGCATGGCGCGGCTCATCCACGGATCGGGATCTGGCAGCTTCGGCCAGCTATCCTCGTTCAGACCCGCGAGGATCATAACATCCGCGCTCAACATCCGCGCTTCCAATGTTCCCCAGATAAAGACGCGGGGATGCTGGCCATAGGGTGCGCGCACCTTGGGGCCGGTCATTAATCCTGCCACCAGCGAGGGCGCAGCCGACGGTGCCAGCGCACCAAAGGCCGGTGCATGCTCGATAATATCTTCGACAAAGGCACGGGCGACCTTGCCTGTTTCCTCCTGCCAAACCTCTTCGGTTCCTTCGGACGTGAAAGATAACTGGTTCGCACTCACCCGCAACGCGACCATGATCTCGCTCAGCGGAACCTCGTCCCGCGCGGCCAGCATGCGCAACGGCCCCAGAGCATCGCCCAGCGTATCCAGCCATCCGAACAGTGCCGCATCCTGATCCGCACGCCGCTTTTTGCCTTCCTCGGTCGCACCGTCGCGCGCGTCGCGCCGCGCAGTTTCCGCCTCGATCACCGAACGGATTTTCCACGGCTCTGTACCGCTGCTCGCACCGCGCATCGCTTCGATCTCGACACGGCGCACAAATCCCAGATGCGCGCCGCGCGTCATGCCGAGCGACGCCAGCGGATGCTTTAACAGCGCAAGCCAACGCGCCGGATCACCCGGCCCGGTCCCGCGCAGCCCCTCTTCCAGCAGCAGCGTCAGAAAGACCCCCGGCGGCGTCAGATGCAGGGGCCGTCCGGCAGAATCATCGGCCTTTATGCCCCATCGCTGCAATCCTGCAGACACGCGCCGGCCCAGCATGCCGTCTGTCGTCACCAGTGCAACAGTCTGGCCCGGAACACTCACCGCCTCGCGCATCGCAAAGGCAATCGCCTGCGCCTCCTCCTGCGCGGTTTCCGCCTCGATAAGATCGACATCGGCCAGAACGTGCGGCGCATGATCCGCGACGTCTTTTCGGTGCTTCAGCCAACTGTCGGTAACTGGAGCGGGGCGCAGGGCAATACTGAAAAACGCCTGACGGCCGGTTTCAGGGGCCGCGATCCAGTCTTCGATACGATCACGCCCAACCGGCCCGTTCTCGCCGCCGATTTTGGTCAGCAACCGCGCTAGTCCCGCTTGCGGATGATCAGGATGCGCGTCCGGCAGTTCTCTGAACGAGACCGCGTCAAGTGACCGATCCAGCCCCGGCAATACAACTGCACCTCGGGGTAAATGCGCGACAGCGGCGATCAACTCGGCAGAGACACCGACACTACCGGTTGAGCCAGCAACAATGACCGGATCAACCGGCGGTACAGCCTGCCACACGTCAATCTGCCGCCGGATCAACTCGGCACGGTGCGCAACCGGATCACTCTTTGCAATTTCATCCAGATGTGCAGGCCAGGCAGTGCGCAGGATATCCAGAAATGCAACCGTCTCCGTCCAGTGCGCCGCATGGTTTTCAGGTGCGGCACTGTCCAGATCGTCCAGTGTCAACCGTTCACCGTGAATCTGATCCATCAGGCTCATCAGGTCGCGGGCCAGCGCGGTTGCCGTAGCCTCCTGTGCCAGATGAGGTTTTTGCGCACCCAGCGCCCGTATCAGCCGCGTCAGGGTCAGCAGGCGCCCCGTTCCGGAAATCGGCTCCGGCATTCCCGCGCCCAGTCCCGCCGGATCATCCAGATCGGCCAGCGTCAGAATACGCGGCGTCAGCAAAGGCTTGCCGCCCGCCTGCTCAACAAAAGCATCCGTCAGGACACGGACCCCGCGTCGGGTCGGCGCGTAAATCGTGACGCGCGCCAGCGCCATCGGATCATCGCTGCCAAGGCGCGCCATAACCCCCTCGGCCAATGCCTGCGCAAAGGGTTGGCCGGAGGCGATGTTGAAAAGACGCGCAGCGGAACTGTCGAACATCAGCCTTTGTTAACAGCGGCCTCGGCCAACCGCAAACCATCAGGTGTCCCGACATCGCACCACCCGCCATGATGGATGACGCCAAAGGCACGGCCCGCGGCCACAATCCGGTCCCAGATCAAATTCAGCGAAAATGGCCCTTCCGGCACATCGTCAAATACATCCGGCTTGATGATCTGCGCCCCGCTGAAAACAAAGGGAGCCGCAGGCTTGTCGCCCCTGCGGATAACGCGCCCGTCGTCATCGAGGAAAAAATCCCCGCTGCGCGTATAGCCGACAGCTGTTTCTACAGGGACCAATAGCAACAGCACATCCATCTCTGCAGGCCGCCACATCTCAATCAACGGAGACAAGGCCCTCTCACCCAACCAGATATTGTCGCTGTTGATCACCACAAACGGATCACCCCCCAACAGCGTCAGCGCATGAGCGATACCCCCACCGGTTTCGAGCAGGTTGGCGGTTTCGTCAGAATAGGCAATTTCCGGCCCGCGCCGCATCGACAGATGCTCACGCATCATGTCCGGGAAATAATGCAGATTTACGACGGCGCGCGTCACACCGATTTCGGCAACACTGTCCAAGGCGCGGTCGATCAGCGTCCGTCCCGCAGCTTCGATAAGGGGTTTGGGGCGGTCGTTGGTCAGCGGACGCATGCGCGTGCCCAAACCTGCGGCCAGAACCATCGCTGTGCTCGGCCCGCTCATGCCTTTGCCCGCATCAGCGTTTCTGCGGTCGGCTCGGGCACATGCTGTTTTACAAAGGCCTGCAACGCCGACAGATGCGGGGCAGAAAGATCGCGCATCAAATGTGCCCAGACTCGCGGGATCAGGTCGACATAGTGCGGTTTGCCGTCACGGCGTGACAACCGCGCGAATATCCCGACAATCTTCGCGTTCCGCTGCGCGCCCAGACAATCATATGCCGCACGAAATAGGTCCGCGTTCAAATCGGGGCGCGCCGCAAGGTATCGGTTAATCATCGCGGCAGCGAGCGCAGGCGGTACATCGCGGCGTGCGTCCTCCAGCAGCGAAACCAGATCATACGCAGGGTGGCCCAGCAACGCATCCTGATAATCCAGCAATCCGACGCGAGCGGTCCCGCTACGCTCCGGCAGCCAAAGCAGGTTCTCGGCATGATAATCGCGCATAACCAACGCCGAACGGTCGCTTTCGACGGCGGCAGTCGCTTCGGCCATTAGCCCCAGATATTCGGCCCGCAAATCATCGGACACGTCGCCGCCCGCCGCCGGTATCCACCAATCGGTCAGCAGCGCGGCCTCCCGTTCCAGAACGGCGGCGTCATAGTCGGGCACATCGTCCCCCGCCCCGGCGCGCATCCCGGCCAGCAAATCAACCGCCGCCTCGTACAATTGATGCTCGATAGCCGGATCATCGGCGCAGCGGCGCGCATAAAGCGCATCGCCCAAATCCTCCAACAGCAAAAAGCCATGCGACGTATCGCGGGCGAGGATTTCCGGTGCACTCAGACCGCGCACGCGCAGCATGTCAGTGACCGCAGCAAAAGGCCGGACGTCCTCTCCCTTTTCTACGGGCGCATCCATCAGAACCGCATGGCGATCCTGCAAAGTCAGGCGCAGATAACGCCGGTTCGAGGCATCACCTGCGAGAGGCCCGATCCTGGCATCACCCCAACCGGCGCGCGCAACGAATGCGGTAATCAGCGCATCCCGCGAGTTCACTGCTGCCTCAGCCATCATGTCTCCCCGTGGTCCTGTCGCGACCAAACGCGCCTCACGACCCGCACCCTTTATCGACAGGTGAATCTCTAAGCGGTCGTCGGGCAGTTGTTCGGCCAATCGCTGCGGCCATTCAACAAGAACCGCAGACGCCTCAAAGGCCTCGACCAGTCCCAGTTCGTCGATCTCTGCGGTGTCATTCACCCGATAAAGGTCGGCATGAACGATCGGCCCCCGCTTTCCGTCATATTCCTGCACAAGCGTGAATGTCGGTGACGGAACCGCCTGCTCCTCGTCCAGCAAAGCCAGAATCGCAGCACGGGCGAGCGACGATTTTCCCGAACCCAAATCGCCATATAGCAGAACAATCGAACCGGGCTGCAAAGCATCAGACAGCCGCACGCCCAGCGCATCGGTTGCCGCCGCATCCGCTAAAAACAACGTGGTCGGGGTATTCATCGCGTCAGGCCGCATCAGACTTGCGTGACACTTCCGCCGTCGTGCCACGTTTCATCGGCATCAGCCGGGCGCGCCGCCTCGACCTTCGGCCTTCCCTGATTCAGCGCCGCCCGCACCAGCGACTCGTCGGTCAAAAAGCGGCAAACGACCGCTTCACGGGTGCGTCCGATGTTCTTTTCAAGACCGACGGTCCCACCCTGACGTTCAACAAATTGCTGAACCAGCGTTATTCCAAGCCCGTCCCGATGCAGGGGCGGCGGGTCCATCCCGTGCAGCGATTCCTCAAGCACCTTCCACGTCGCGCCTGACAATTCAGTGCTTTCCGCTCCGATCCACAGAATCAGCGTTTTTTCATCACGCCGGACACCGATCTCAATGACCTGA
>CALGNW010000287.1 GCA_937958345.1 uncultured Neomegalonema sp.
TTGCCCGCTGTCGGGCGGCTGGTTCCGTCATTGCCGGTATCGAACAGGATCAGCTCGTTGCCGGTGTTGACGAGGGTGATGGTGAAGCCGATTTCCATCTTGTCGCTGGGCAGATTATGCGCGGCCATCAGGTCGGCCACGTCATCCTCAAACTGGTCCTGCCCAAAAATCGGGTGCGGGCCGCCGAGTTGCAGCATCCCGTCGAAGATTGTGGTGACTTCAAAATTGCCCAACTTGAAGCGCATGTGATCGGGACGCGCGGCCCCCATCATCGGTGCTTTGGCGAGGGCTGTGCCGGACAGGAAAGCGGGGGCGGCGAGTGCGCCCGCGCCCAGAATAAGACCTTGGCGGCGTGAAATCTGCGTCATCGGAAATCTCCCCTGATTATACGTTGAGAGAAAAATAGCGTCGAAAGCGGCGCTGGCAAGCCCCGCTCACGATGCTGTCAGTTAGGCATCAAACTTCCGCTTCGGGTCGGGCTTTCCGGCCTCGCGCGCGTCGAGGTAGTCTTCGGTGCGGCGGACGGCGGGGCGCTCGCCCATCTGGAACGGGTTGTCGGATTGCTTGAACATCGCGTTGACGCGGCAATCGTCGCACAGCTGGATGATGCGGGTGCGGTCGGGGTTTTCAAACATCCAGTGCTTGCCGCCCAGCTTTTCGATGATGCGGTCCACCGTACCCTGAGAGCCGAAGGGCTTGCCGCAATCGAGGCACAGGCACGGCTCGTCCTCGTAGAGAACATGCGAGGTGCGGGCGCTGTCCGCCGGATTAAAGCGCGGGGCCAGCGTGATCGCGTTCTCCGGGCAGGTATTGGCGCAGATGCCACATTGCAGGCAGGCGGTTTCGCGGAAGCCGAGTTGCGGTTTCTCCGGATTGTCGAGCAACGCCCCCGCCGGACATTGCGAAACGCAGGCGAGGCACAGGGTGCAGGAATCGGTGTTGACGATCACTTCGCCATAGGGCGCGCCTTCGGGCAGGGCGAAAGGCTCGTCGGATTGTTTGAGCGCGCCGATGGACAGGCGCGTGGCGGTGCGTTTGTCGCCCAGCGGGCTGATCGGCTCATGGGCCAGCGCGGCAGGGGCTTCGGCATAGAGCGCTTCGGTCAGCGCATCGGGGTCGTCACTTTCGATGATGACAAGGCGGTCCGGCTCCTGCCCGACGCCCTCCAACATCGCACGGACGAGCGCGGCTTGGCCGTCAAGCACATCGGCCTCGCCTTCGCGGCGGACGCGGGTGGGCAGGTGGATGCTGACCTGCCCCGCGCCCATGCCGAACGCGGCCATGATGAGATCGTGACCGGTTTGTGTGACCTGATTGACCGCGAACGGGATCACGCGGGCGGGCAGGCCGCGACCATAGCGGGCGGCCATCGCGATTGCGCCGCGTCCGTCGGTCTCGTCATGGATCAGGATGCGCGGCTGCGTGCCGCCCGCTTCGGTGTAAGCGGTCAGCATCGCCTCCATCCGCATCCGTGCGTCATCGGCGACGGGCAACGCGTATTCGGCCGCGCCGGACGGGCAGACCGCCGAGCAACCGCCGCAGCCTGCGCAGACCATCGGGTTGATCTTCACCGTCTCGCCATCCGGGCTGATCGCACCCGTGGGGCAGACATCAAGGCAGCGGGTACAGCCCGGCTGGCCGGAGCGCGAATGGGCGCAAAGTTCGGCGTGGAAATTGACGTAAAGCGTCTTCTCGAACGTCCCGATCAGGCCCGACGCCTCCAATACCGCAGCCGAAACCGCAAGCGGATCGGCGGGGTCGGCGCGCAGGTATCCGTCGCGCTTGCCGTGGGCGATGAACAGCGGCGCGTTACCGGACAGGTCGAGAATCAGATCGCAGACGGATTTACCGCCATCGCGCGCGTCTTCAAAAGTCAGCCCCCCACGGCCACCGGGAATCGCGGCGGCGACGCCGTCGGCGACCACCTCAAACGCTCCGAGATGACCGCTGGCGCGACGGATGCGGCCTTTGACGATCTCGAAATTCGCGTTCCACGGCGGGATGATGTCGCCCGCATCGGTGAGCATCAGCGTAACAGTCAGCGTGTCCGCCAGAGCCTGCGCCGCATTCAGCGCGGCTTCCCCTGCCCCGTAGATGAGGCAAATGCCTTCGCTTTCGAGATCAATCGAGCCTGTGGCACGGCCCGGACGGGCGGCTTCGGCGAAGAGGGCGGCGACTTTGGGAGCGGCATCGGTGGCTTCATCCGACCACAACGCGCGGTCGCGGATGTCGAGCAATCCCGCGAGCGTGCCCACCTCCATCTCGTCGGCAATGTCCTGAAAGCGCGCCTCTTCTTGCGTACAAGCGATCGTGACCGGACCTTTGCCCAGCGCGGCGGCGAGCAGGTCTGTCTGCTTGTTGCACAGCGACGTATGCGCCGTCACGGTCGCACCCGACGGGCAGGCCGCACAGACAGAATTCATCGAAGTCTCAACCGATCCCTCACAATCGCACACCAGAATTTGTTCGATTTCATTGGCCATGCGCGGCATCCCCCAAAGGTAAGTCTTGTATTTTTTTGTGTCCCGTCGGAACCTATGCGCATATGGTATACCAAGGGAAGGCCCATTTTCCGGCCTAGAGATCAACGGATTGCGATGACAGAGACGGTTGTCAAACAAATCTCCATGCCCGTCGGCATTGTCGTCCGGCGAAGCCCCTCTGTCAGCAAATGGGCAACATGGTCGTGGAAGGTCATCGCCGTGCTGCCGGGGGCCGGGCCTGCGGATTGGCAGGTGATGCGCGAGGAGGACGGGGTGACGGAATACCACGCCGCGACCCTGCCATTGGAGCTGCACCGCAAGGAAACCGAAGCCTACCGCGTAGCCCTGACGATGGACCCGCCGAGCGTTTACGTCGTGATGCGACCCGCTGAGGATGACAGCGAACCCCATGACTACAGCGCGTTCCTGGTGACGGCATCAGCTTTCGAGGCGCAGGATTATCTCGATTCGGGTGAGGAGTTGGTCGAACAAGTCCCCGCCCCTGCTGGCCTGGTGGCGTGGATACGCGATTTTGTCGATACGCATCACGTTGAGGAAGAATTCAAAAAGCGCCGCCGCGACCGCAAGGACATCGACCTGACCGAGGACGGCAAAGGCGACGCACGGGTGCGGCAGGTGGCGGATGTTTTCCGCGCGCCCGGAGCGTTAAAACCGAAGGGGACATTACACTGATGCCCGTAAAACCTGACGATACCGAACAGAACGGCGATTTCCTTTCCCGCTGGTCCAAGCGCAAGCGTTCCGAAGCGGCTCCTGCTGTGGAGGAGATGGAGGAACAGGTTGCGGTTGTTGAGCCTGAGCAGGCTGATGACGAACTGACCGATGCGGAATTGCTGGAAAAGCTGGAATTGCCTGACCCTGACAGCATGAAGCAGGGCGATGATTTTTCGGCCTTTATGAAAGCGCGGGTTCCTGAGCGTTTGCGGCGACGGGCGTTGCGGAACCTGTGGGTATCGAACCCTGTGCTGGCCAATCTGGACGAGTTGCTGGATTACGGCGAGGATTTCACCGATGCCGCGTGCGTGATCGAAAATATGCAGACCGTCTATGAGGTGGGCAAAGGCGCGGCCGGAAAATGGGAAGCGCATCTTGCCAAGCTGCGCGAGGAGAAAGCGGAGGCGAAAGCGATTGCCGACGCGCAACCTCAGCCCGAACCCGCCCTCATAACGGAAGCAGACGATTCGGTTGCGGAGCCGGAAGCTCTCGCGGAAAGCGCGCCGGAGCCGGTGATTGAGGACGAAAAACCGCTCGAATACGCCACCGTGACGCCCGAACATTCCACATTGCGAAACCCTCGCCGGATGCGGTTCGAATTCGACTAACCAGCTTTACAGCAAGGCCGTTTTGGTCAAGGATGTAAGCATCGCGCATACAAAACTAACAAACGCGCGGTGTAGGGAGACGACCTTAATGGTGGATGCGGCGGAAACGTTGACAGTAGACCTGCCGGAAGAAGAGGCGCTGCGGGCGCAGCTATACGATATGCTCGCGGTGGTGTTACGCAAACCGCCGAGCCAGGATTTCCTCGACAGCCTCGCCGCCCTGAAAGGCGATGACAGCGATATTGGCAAGGGGATCAACGCCCTCGCCCGCGTAGCCGCTTCTGTTACCCCTGAGAAAGTTGACACCGAATATCACACGCTGTTCGTGGGTCTCGGACGCGGGGAATTGCTGCCTTTCGCAAGCTATTACCTGACCGGATTTCTGAACGAGAAGCCGCTGGCAAAGCTGCGCGATGATATGGCGAAGCTGCGCATGGTGCGCGATGCAGCGGCGTATGAGCCGGAAGATAACATCGGATCACTGTGCGAGATGATGTCGGGCATGATCCTCGGCCGTTTCGGTGAACCTGTGCCGCTGGCCAGACAAAAAGAGTTTTTCTCAACCCATATCGCGCCTTGGGCGGGTCATTTTTTCAATGACCTCGAAGGCGCGGATTCGTCGGTTTTCTATGCCCCCGTCGGCGGCATCGGTGCGGCGTTTATGGCGATTGAGCGTGAATCGTTCCGCATGACGGAATGAGGTTTTGCATTCGCGCGGGGACGCCCGCAGCGGATGACAAGGAGCCGGTCCGACGGGGCCATCAGGGAGGATACGCAGTGTCCAAAACAGAAAACGGCACGGCCACAAACGGCCGGCGTGATTTTCTCAAGCTCGCAGTCGTCGGCGCACCTGCCGCCGCCGCTGCCAGTGTCGCAACCGGAGGCGAAGCACTCGCCGCCGCGCCGACCGAGCTTGGCTATCGCGAAACGCCACATGTGAAAGCATATTTGGAAAGCTGCCGTTTCTGAGACTTGGCTCATCCGGTGTGACGGTTGCGAATGCCCTGAACACCGCTGAACTGATCTCTAAACGGCTCCATTTGGGAGGATACTATGCTCAGGAAAAAAAGCGACGGGGTAGCGAGACGCCCCCGTGGTTCAATCCTGACGAAGGTCGCGGAAACATCCGTTGATCGTCGTACATTTTTGCGCCGCTCCGGCCTTGCAGTGGGTGGCCTTGCCGCTCTCAGCGCAAGCGCCGGTTCGATCCAGAAGGCAGAGGCCGCAACCGCTGGTGCGGGTGGCAAGCTGTCGATCAAGAAATCGGTCTGCACGCACTGTTCGGTTGGCTGTACGGTTCTGGCCGAAGTCAACAACGGCGTGTGGGTCGGGCAAGAACCCGGCTGGGACAGCCCGTTCAACCTTGGCGCCCACTGCGCTAAAGGCGCGTCGGTCCGCGAACACGCGCACGGCGAACGCCGCCTGAAGCACCCTATGAAGCTTGAGGGTGGTGAGTGGAAGAAAATCTCGTGGGATCAGGCGATCAACGAGATCGGCGACAAGATGCTCGACATCCGCAAAGGCCCCGCAGGCCCGGATGGTGTCTACTGGCTCGGTTCCGCCAAGCACAATAACGAACAGGCGTATCTGTTCCGCAAGTTCGCCGCCTACTGGGGCACGAACAACGTGGACCATCAGGCACGTATCTGTCACTCGACGACCGTTGCCGGTGTGGCGAACACATGGGGCTACGGCGCCATGACCAACAGCTACAACGACATTCACAAGTCCAAAGCGATCTTTATTATCGGCGGCAATCCGGCAGAGGCGCACCCCGTCTCGCTGTTGCACGTTCTCAAGGCGAAAGAGCAGAACAATGCGCCGCTGATCGTTTGCGACCCGCGCTTTACGCGCACCGCCGCGCATGCTGACGAATACGTCCGCTTCCGCCCCGGCTCTGACGTCGCCCTCGTCTGGGGCATCCTATGGCACGTCTTCGAAAACGGCTGGGAAGACAAAGAGTTTATCCGTACCCGTGTCTGGGGCATGGACCAGATCAAGGAAGAAGTCGCCAAGTGGGACCCTGCCGAAGTTGAGCGCGTAACCGGCGTGCCGGAATCCCAGATGAAGCGCGTTGCCCGCACGATGGCAAACAACCGTCCCGGCACGGTTATCTGGTGCATGGGCGGCACGCAGCATACGAACGGCAACAACAACACCCGCGCTTACTGCATTCTCCAGCTTGCCCTCGGCAACATGGGGACCGCAGGCGGTGGTACGAACATCTTCCGCGGCCACGATAACGTACAGGGCGCGACCGACCTTGGCGTTCTCTCGCATACCCTGCCGGGCTATTACGGCCTCAAGACCGGCTCATGGAAACACTGGGCGCGTGTTTGGGCCGGCAGAGATGCCGAGACTTCGGCGTGGGATGACGAGTATGAATTCCTGCTCTCCCAGTTCGGCTCGAAAGAGCTGATGGAAGGCAAGGGCATGCCCGTCTCGCGTTGGATCGACGGCGTTCTTGAAGACAAGGACAACATCGACCAGCCGGACAACCTCAAAGCGATGGTTTTCTGGGGTCACGCGCCGAACTCGCAAACGCGTATGACTGAAATGAAGACCGCGATGGAGAAGCTTGAACTCCTCGTCGTGATCGATCCGTACCCGACCGTTTCCGCGATCCTGCACGACCGCGAGGACGGCGCATATCTGCTTCCGGCAGCGACGCAGTTCGAGACCGAGGGGTCCGTGACCGCTTCGAACCGCTCGGTCCAGTGGCGCGAGAAAGTCTTTGATCCGCTCTTCGAGGCCAAGACCGACCATGACATCATGGCGCTCTTTGCGGACAAGTTCGGTTTCGCCGACCGCTTTTTCCGCAACATTCCGCGTGATGACGCAGGTTCGCCGAACGTCGAGGCAACGACCCGCGAATTCAACTCGGGCATGTGGACCATCGGGTATACCGGCTGGGATCCTGACCGGATCAAATCCCACATGAGGAACCAGCACACCTTCGACCGCACCTCGCTTCAGGCGCTGGGCGGCGAGAACGACGGCGAATTCTACGGCATGCCTTGGCCGTCATGGGGCGACGCGAAGATGGGCCACCCCGGAACGCCTAACCTCTATGATATGTCGCGTCCCGTCTCCGAAGGCGGCCTCACCTTCCGCGCCCGCTTTGGTGTCGAGCGTGATGGTGACAATCTGCTGGCCGAGGGCGTTTATTCGGAAAATTCCGAGATCAAAGACGGCTATCCCGAGTTCACGATGGCCATGCTTAAAGAGCTTGGCTGGGACGGTGATCTCACCGACTACGAACGCGCGATGATCGAAAAGATCGCGGGTGACAAGACGAACTGGAAGACCGACCTCTCCGGCGGTATCCAGCGCGTCGCAATCAAACACGAGTGTGCGCCGTTTGGTAACGCCAAGGCCCGCACCGTTGTTTGGAGCTTCCCGGACCCCGTGCCGCTTCACCGCGAGCCGCTCTACACAAACCGCCGCGACCTCGTTGCCGATTATCCGACATACGAGGACCGCAAGGCCTATCGCCTGCCCACGATGTACAAGTCGATTCAGGACAAGGATTTCTCGGGCGAGTACCCGATGATTCTGACATCTGGCCGCCTTGTTGAATACGAGGGCGGCGGCGACGAAAGCCGCTCGAACCCGTGGCTTGCTGAACTTCAGCAGGACATGTTCGTCGAGGTTAATCCGCGCGACGCCAACGATCTCGGCATCCGCGACGGCGAGCAGGTCTGGGTCGAGGGGCCGGAGGGCGCCAAGGTCAAAGTAATGGCCATGGTCACCGAACGCGTCGGCGCCGGTGTCGCCTTTATGCCCTTCCACTTCGGCGGGCATCTTCAGGGCGAGGACAGACGCAGCAAGTACCCCAAAGGTGCTGACCCGTATGTGCTCGGCGAATCTTCAAACACTGCACAAACCTACGGCTATGATTCTGTGACTCAAATGCAGGAAACCAAAGCCACCCTGTGCAAGATTATGAAAGTCTGAGGGGGGACAAACCAATGGCTAGAATGAAGTTCCTGTGTGACGCCGAACGCTGTATCGAATGCAACGCCTGTGTCACCGCATGTAAGAACGAGCACGAAGTCCCCTGGGGCATCAACCGCCGGCGCGTCGTCACGATTAATGACGGCAAACCCGGTGAACGCTCGGTATCAGTCGCCTGTATGCACTGTTCGGATGCGCCCTGCGCCGCCGTCTGCCCCGTGGACTGTTTCTATCAGTCCGAAGAGGGCGTCGTCCTGCACTCCAAGGACCTGTGCATCGGGTGCGGTTATTGCTTTTACGCGTGCCCGTTCGGTGCGCCGCAGTATCCGCAGGCCGGTAACTTTGGCTCTCGCGGCAAGATGGACAAATGTACATTCTGTGCAGGCGGTCCCGAGGAAACGCACTCCGAGGCAGAGTTCCAGAAATACGGTCGCAATCGTATTGCAGAGGGCAAGCTGCCGATCTGTGCCGAGATGTGTTCGACCAAGGCACTGCTTGCCGGTGACGGCGACGACGTGGCGAACATCTACCGCGAGCGTGTTGTCGCGCGCGGCTTTGGCTCCGGCGCTTGGGGCTGGGGCACGGCCTATGGCCAAAAGGGCGCGTAGCCACTGACGATAGGGGCGGCGCGCATGTCGTGCCGCCCTATTCCATCTGAAAGCATTTAAGTGATCAGCTTTCGGACCGTCGCATCCCGGCGCTCGAAAGCGAATGAGGGACGCCGCGATGAAATTTTTTCTGACCAGATTATGCGCTTTGCTTTTTGCCGCGTTGCTCGCGCAAACTTCCGCACCGGCTGTCGCGCAAAGCACCGAAACACCGGACGTCAACCGCGAAGCCACCGGCGGCGCTCAGACGCTTCAGGACATTCTCGCGCGTCAACGCGGCGAAACCGTTCCGCTCGATCAGGGACAGGCCGGGCCGCTCCCCAATCCCGAGGGCGCACCGGGCGAGCTTGGAACGCGCGGCGGTGCGTCGGACTCGTCTTTATGGCGTGCCTTGCGTCAGGGTCAGGATGTCTTCACCTCGACTAACCGCGATCCCCTCGCAACGACAATGGTTCAGAACGACGGCGAGGCTTGGCTTGCCACACGGCAAGGACCGCTGGTCACATACACGGGGTACGCGTTCGGCGGCATCCTGATCCTGCTGTTGCTCTTTTTGTTGTTCAGGGGCCGCATAAAAATCGATGGCGGAAAATCAGGCATCCGCATTGACCGGTTCGGTTTTCTCGAACGCTTTGCTCACTGGATGCTCGCCGTCAGCTTTATCGTCCTCGCCGTCACCGGCTTTGGCCTGCTTGCGGGCCGCGACGTTCTGGTCCCCGCGATTGACTGGCTGAACGTCAAATTTCTGCATCAGGACGGCGCCATCGACACCGCGTATGGCAAGAACACTTTTGCCAGCATAATCGGTGCCGGCAAATGGGCGCATAACAACCTGTCATGGGCATTTATGCTCGCCCTTGTCCTGATCTTTGTTCTCTGGTTCTTCCGCAACATTCCGACATGGACCGACGTGAAATGGTTTGCCAAGGCAGGCGGGTTGTTCAGCAAGAACAGCCACCCGCCGGCGCGCAAATTCAACGGCGGCCAAAAGCTGATTTTCTGGTCGGTGATCCTGTTCGGCGGATCGATCTCGGCTTCCGGTATCATGCTGATGATGCCCTACGAATTCGCAATGTTCTCGCCAACCTTCGAAAAGCTCAACGCTCTCAGCGCATGGGCGGGTTTCCCGCAAAACCTGGCGACCGAGACGACGCCGATTCAGGAACAGCAATACGCGCAAACGTGGCACACCATTGTCGGCATCGTTCTGACCGTCATCATCATCGCGCACATCTACATCGGTTCTATCGGGATGCAGGGCGCGTTCTCTGCAATGGGGTCGGGCAAAGTAGATCTCAACTGGGCCAAAGAGCACCATAACATGTGGGTCGATAAGCTCGAGCGAAAGGGCAATCTGGTCAACGTCGATACCGGCGAGCCGGCCTATCCGACAAGACCCGCCGAGTAGACATGCGAAGCCTGTTCGCTGTTGCCGCTCTCTTCGCGGCGTGTCCTGTTCTGGCCGGTGACGGCTATGCCCGCCTCGAAGGACATGGCGGCCCGATCAAGGGTGTCGCCGTGTCCGAGGACGGCAAATATGCCCTAACCGCCAGTTTTGATAACTCTGTCGGATTATGGTCTCTGGATGCGGAAGAACCCGCATCACCCGTCTGGCTGGAGGGGCATGAGGCCGCCGCAAATTCGGTGCTGTTCCTGCCCGGCGGGGGGCGCGCGCTTTCTGCCGGTGACGATTTCGCGGCTCTGCTGTGGGATACCTCGAACGGCAAGATCCTCGCGCGGCTGGACGGCCATCAGGGCAAAATCCTGGACCTCGCCGCCACACCGGACGGTGCGCTGGCCGCGAGTGCGGGCTGGGACGGTCATGTCGGTCTGTGGGATGCCAAATCAGGTCGCCTGATCGCAATGCTCAAGGGGCATCGCGCGCCGGTACAGGCGGTACGTTTTGCACAGGACGGCGCGCGCCTTTACTCGGCCAGTTCGGACGGAACCGTCCGATTGTGGAATGTCGCCGAACAATCCGTCATCCGCATCGAGGCCAAACACGGCTTCGGAATCAACCGCTTGATTATGAACGAGGCGGCTGGCTGGCTGGCTTACGGCGCACTCGACGGCGGCGTTCGCATTCACGATCTTGAGACCGGCGCGGAAATCGCCGACATCACGTCGGGCCGCCAACCCGTGCTGGCGCTCAGCCTCAGTCCGGATGGCTCGATGATCGGAATTGGCGATGGCGAGGGTTATATCCACATCGTCTCGACCGAAGACTGGAAAACAATTCGCGATTTCCGTGCCACTGCACGCGGCCCGGTCTGGGCGCTCGCCTTCGACGGCGACCATCGCGTGGTCGCGGGTACAATTCAAAACCACGCGGACATATGGCCCATTGCAACAGCAACGTCGCTTGCCGAAAGTAACGACGCGCCGCGCGGTTTTCTGCGTGATCCGGCAACGATGACAAACGGCGAGCGCCAGTTCGCCCGCAAATGCTCGATTTGCCATACCCTGACCGAAGACGGGGGCCGCCGCGCCGGTCCCTCGCTGATGGGTGTCTTCGGTCGCCGCGCCGGAACATTGCCCGGCTATACTTTTTCCAAGGCGTTATCGGATGCCGAGCTGATCTGGTCTGACGACACCCTCGACAAACTGTTCGATCTCGGCCCCGCCCACTTCACGCCGGGGTCAAAAATGCCAATGCAAAGAATTGTGCGCGACGCCGACCGCGCCGATCTGATAGCTTATTTGAAAGACGTGACGGGCGCAGCGCCCGCTCAGGAGAAAACGAAATGAAAGCCTTTTTGACGTCCATCATCGCGATTGCCGTTATCGCGCTCGGTTCCGACTTTCTGCTCGGCGGCCCGGTTTTCGACACCGGCGGTATCATCAAAGACAACAGCGCCGCAGCCGCCCATGTCAGCCCGAATGTCCGCTTACCGGAATCGAACTGACAATCGGCACGAACCTAGGCTGCGTCTGACAGTCCGCGCCGCCTCAACAAAGCCTCGACCTCGGGCGCGCGTCCCCTGAATGCCAGATAGGCCTGTTCGGGGTCCTGCCGCCCGCCCGCCGAATAGATCGACGCGTACAACCGCTCTGCCGTTTCGGTATCGAACACGTTGCCCGCCTCTTCAAACGCGCCGAAGGCGTCGGCATCCATGACTTCGGACCACATATAACTGTAATAGCCCGACGAATATCCGTCGCCCGAGAACACGTGCGCGAAATGCGCCGAGCGGTGGCGCATCCCCAGACCATCCGGCATGCCGATCTGTTTCAGAACCGACGCCTCCAGCGCATCCGGGTCATACCGATCGTCAACCTCGGCGGTGTGCATGGCAATATCGACCAGCGCACTCGACAGGTACTCCACCGTCGACGCCCCCATATTAAAGTTCTGCGCCGCGATAACCCGGTCAAGCAATGCCTTCGGCATCGGCTCGCCGGTTTCGGCATGCAGCGCGTACCGGCCCAGCACTTCGGGTTGCATCAGCCAGTGTTCGTATAGCTGCGAGGGCAGTTCGACAAAGTCGCGCGCAACGGACGTGCCCGAAATGCGCGGATAAGTGACATCCGACAGCAGTCCGTGCAGCGCATGGCCGAATTCGTGAAACAACGTCCGTGCGCCGTCAAAGGTCAACAGGACGGGCGCGCCCTCCTCCGCCTGAACGAAATTACAGGTGTTTATGACGATGGGCCGGACAACGCCGTCCATCGTTTCCTGATCGCGGAAGGTACTCATCCACGCGCCGGACCGTTTTGACGGGCGCGCGAAATAATCGCCCATAAAAATTCCGACATGCGTGTCGCCGCGCTTCACCTCCCACACGCGCACATCGGGGTGATGGCGCGGCAGGTCGGGCCGCTCGTCAAAGCTCAGGCCGAACAGGCGCGACGCGGTATCGAAGGACGCCGCAATCATATTCTCAAGCTGCATGTACGGCTTGAGTTCCGCGTCGTCTAAATCATGTTCCCGCTGGCGCAGAATTTCCGCGTAATAAGCCCAATCCCACGGAGCAATCTCGAAATTGCCGCCTTCTTCGGCGACCAGCGCCTGCAACTTGGCACGGTCAGCCTCTGCTGCCGCCTTGGCCGGTCCCCAAACGCGCTCCAGCAACCCACGCACAGCCTCGGGTGTTTTCGCCATCTGGTTTTCCAGCTTGAACGACGAGAAGTTTTCAAAACCCAGCAACTTGGCGCGTTCGTCGCGCAGACGGACCGTCTCGGCGGCAATGTCCTTTGTCGACGTCTCGGGTCGGTCCGCACCGCGGCCGACAAACCCGCGCCACACAGCCTCGCGCAAGTCACGGCGTTTCGAGGATTGGAGGAACGGCTCTACCGCCGAACGCGATGCCGTCACAACCCAGTTGCCGCCATGCCCGCGGTCTTCGGCCGCCCGCGCCATCGCGGAAATCTCGGAGTCGGACAAACCCTCAAGCTCGCCCTTGCTGCCCAGCACCAGCTCAAAGGCTTTTTCGTCCGCCAGCAGATTTTTCGAGAACTGAGCGCCCAATGTGGCAAGGCGCTGCATAACGGCACTCATCCGCTCGCGGCCCGCTTCATCCAACTGCGCACCGGCGCGGACAAAGCTCTCTTTATACAGCGTCAACACCCGCGCCTGCTCGTCCGTCAAACCATCATCAGACAAGGCATCGACGCGCGCGAACAGCCGTTGATCGGTAAAGATACCGGTGGACGTTTTCGCCAGTTCAGGCGCGATCTGTTCCTCAATCGCCTGCAATCCGTCGGTCGAACAGGAACTGGAAAGATTGAAAAAGACACTCGCCACGCGTCCCAGCAACCGGTCCGACCGCTCCAGCGCCTCGATCGTATTGGCAAAGGTCGGCGCGGCCTTGTCGGTCGCAATCGCTTCGACATTAGCGCGCAACGCGTCCAGCGCCGCGTCAAAAGCAGGCTGGAAGTGCGCCTCTTCGATCCGCTCGAACGGCGGCATTTCAAACGGCGTCGTCCAGTCTTCAAGCAGCGGGTTCATGCGCTCTCCTTCAAGGTATCGCATAGGTAAATGTCGCGTGGCAGACCGGCTGCGAGGGATCGCCGCCTTCGCTGTACATCACAGCATCGCCCACCGCGAGGCGTTTGCCGATTTTCAGCAGACGGCCCTCGCAAATCAAATCTGCATCGGCAGGTTTTCGCATAAAGTTAAGCGACAGGTTTGTTGTCACCGCCAGCGCCTTTTCGCCGATCATCCCCAACAGCGCGATATAGGCGGTAACATCCGCCAGCAGAGCCATCGACGGCCCCGATAATGTTCCGCCGGGGCGCAGGTGCTGTTCATGTCGGCGCAGTCGCATCGTTGCGGTCATCGGGCCCAGCGCCTCGATCACCACATGCGGTGCGACCTGCGGAAACTCCCGCGTCAGAAAGGCCGTCAGTTCATCAATCGTCAGAACCGGCGCGGTCATGCCCGTTCGATTTTCTGCTCGGGCGGATAGGCAATGGCAAACATCGCGCGTAACATCACCCACAACAGCACCAGCGCGCCGAGCTGATGGATAATTGCGTGATGAACCTGCGCGCCGCCCATCAGCGTGACGATGCCCCAGAAGACCTGCGCACATGCCCATAATATCGCAATCATGCCCCAGAATTTAACATCGCGATGACCGGTGGCGCGCGTCTTCCACCAAAAGACCCCGACGACGGCAATCACGGTATAGCCCAGCATGCGGTGGATAAACTGCCAGACCGCCTCCGGCGTATCGTTCGGCGGCAGGAACTGACCCTGCATCAATGGCCAATCGGTATAACCGCGACCGGCATCCAGCCCGGCTACCATTGCGCCGCACAGAACCTGCGCAAAGATCAGCGCGACGGTCAGTCCGCCAAATCCCAGCTGAGGCTTGAACCGCCGCCGCCGCGCGGCCAACAGTTCATGCTCCTCCTCGCCAAGACAAAAGACATTCCAGACGAGCAGGCAGAAAATCACAAACGCAAGTCCGAGATGGACGGCAAGCCGGTAGGGTGCAACGTCTACGCGATCCGATCCTGCAAGGCCTGACGAAACCATCCACCAGCCAATCGCGCCCTGAACGCCGATCAGAACGCCGGGGATCAACAACCGTTTTGTCCACCCCGCCGGAATGGACTTACGCATCAGGAACCAGACAAAGGGGATAATAAAGGCAAGGCCGATGATCCGGCCCAAAAAGCGATGCCCCCACTCCCACCAATAGATCGTTTTGAACTCGTCCATAGTCGGCTGGTTCAATTCGAATTCGGGAATCTTCTGATACTTCGCAAATTCACCGATCCAGCCCTCGGCGGACAAAGGCGGCAGAACACCGGTTACCAAATTCCACTCGGTTATCGAAAGACCGGAATCCGTCAGGCGCGTCAGGCCGCCGACGACGACCATCACAACGACCAGCGCCGCCAGTACGATCTGCCAAAGGCGGATACGCCCCCGATTTGCGGACTTTTCTTTCGCCGCCAGTCCGGGTGTGGCAACCGCCTCGGCGGCCTGCGCACTCGCGTCTTCAAACAGCGCCCGCGTCTTCTTCTCAGCCATATCGAGCCTTTCGCAAAACCTAACGCACGAAATAGACCGCGGCACAGCCTCCCGCAACCCGCCACGCGCTTATCGGCGGGTCGAGCGCCGCTTTGCCGCAAGCGACCGCGTGGCCCCCCAAACCATCCGCAGATCCGCAGCGGTCAGCGGTAACCGGTGATAAAGGTTCCGCAGCGCGGCCAGCATCGACGCCTTTTTGTCTTCCGGCCAGAAAAACCCTGAATCGGCCAGCTCGACCTCCATAAAGTCCAACAGACGGTCAACATCCGCCCGCTCGGCAAACCCGTCGCGGCCAGGCTCCAGCGTTTCGGGCGGCGTCGTATCTGCGGATTTCAGCCACTCATATCCCAGCAACAAACTGCATTGTGCCAGATTGAGCGACGGAAAAGAGGGGTTTACCGGAACCGTAATAACCGCATTGGCCCGCTCGATGTCGTCATTCTCCAACCCCGTGCGCTCGCGCCCGAACAGCACGCCGACCTTTTCCCCTGCCGCAATCTGCGCCCGTATCTCCTGTGCGGCGGCCTCGGGCGTCAGAACCCGCTTGGTCAGGTCGCGGGGTCTGGCCGTCGTGGCATAGACAAGGGTCAGGTCGGCCACCGCTTCGCGCGTCGTCGTGTACAGGTCCGCTTGTTCCAGCACATGCGTTGCGCTGGCGGCCATCGCCTCGGCCCGTTCGTTGGGCCAACCGTCGCGCGGATCGACAATCCGCATGGTCTCAAGGCCGAAATTCCACATCGCCCGCGCCGCCGCGCCGATATTCTCGCCCATCTGAGGTTCGACTAAGATGAAAACGGGGGCGGTCATGGGTTTCTTACCATCCAAAAACTTGAGTCTATCGCAAGATCGTGCCGCGGCAATCCGGCTATGCTGAGGGCTGCATCCATCCGTGTTGTCGCATAATGGCTTGCAAAGACAACACGATATGCCCCGCCCAAAAACCAGCCGCCCAGCCCGTTTTGCTCGGTATACCCCCGCCATGCCCAGCTATCGGGATAGGGGTCCGGCAGAAATACGTCATGTATATGTACCAAAACGCCGGGCTTCAGACGCGGCAGGATCCGGTTGAAGATCAAATCGACATCCAGCCCCGGCCATAGGATATGACTGGAATCAAAGAACGCGATGTCACCGCTTTCCAACGAGTCAAACAACGGCAGATGCGCCTCGGACAGCAGTGCTTTTTCCCATGTCACCGGTAAATCGAGCAAGCTTGCGCGCGGCTGAGGGTCGATACATGTATGCAGCGCGGAAACACCTGAATCCGTTAATGCGCGCGCCAGAAAGCGCGTCGAGTGCCCCGATCCAACCTCGACAATCCGCGCAGGCGGCGCACGCCGGACCAAAGTATAGGCCGCAGCCGCATCAAGCGTCCCGAACCAGCCCTGATCCCAGCGCGGCGCGGGCGCGGGCTGCCCGCCGATGGCATCCATCCCGGCCTTGAACTGCCGCATATCCGATAACACGCCCTGCATAGCGCCCTCGTGGCGTTTCAGGGCAGTCTCGATTTCCGGATATCCCGTCGCGGGCTGCGCACTTGCCGCGTATCTATAAGGCGTAAAATACCCCCGCGCGCCCAAGCCCAAAGCGGTCTGCGCCGCCATTCGGAACAGCCGAAGTCTTTTTTTCAGCGGCAAAGCCATCAGAGCCTCCGGTATTTGACAGACACCCGCGGCACGAGGACAGTCCCGCGGATGGAGCAGCCCCTTTACGACACTCTGCGCGGAAACTGGAACATCAATCGCGTGATTGAAGACCGGCGCTCCGCGCAAAGCGGACAATTTACCGGAATTGCGACCTTCTCCGGCTCGGGCAACACCCTTCTCTATGCCGAGGACGGCACGTTATCGCTCGCCGGCACTGAAATGAGGGCAACCCGCCGGTATAAGTGGATGATCGAGGGTGACGCAGTGACAGTCACCTATACAGATGACAGTCCTTTCCACGCGTTCAGAATAAACGGCCCGACTGCGACAGCGGACCACCAGTGCGGCGACGACTTTTATTATGCGAAGTACAGCTTTTACTTTCCGCAAGAATGGCAAGTCGTCTGGACAGTCTCAGGCCCGCGCAAAGATTACACATCCACAACCCTTTACAGCCGTTAACCGTCACGCTTGCAAAACCACGCCGGTCCAGTGCATCTTCCGGCAAACAGCCGTCAGACGCACACAACAAAGAAAGAGGGTCGCTCATGCACAGCGCCGCAACTGCCCCCACATTGTCACATGTCCTCTGGCCCGCAAGAGACAGCGACGCCGCCCGCTGGATGCGCGCCGCGATTCTGGTTTCGCTGGGCGTTGCCGCGATGGCGATTGCCGCGAAAGTCCGTATTCCGATGTGGCCGGTTCCTATAACCCTGCAAACGCTGGCAGTTCTGACCATCGGCGCTGCCTACGGCGCGGGCCTCGGCATGACGACGATGCTTGCTTATCTCGTCGTCGGGGCGATGGGCTTCGACATTTTCACCTCCTCCAGCGCCGAGACGAACGGCATCGCTTATATGCTTGGCGGCTCAGGCGGATATCTTGTCGGCTTTGTCTTGGCAGCCGGTGTTCTCGGCTGGCTTGCCCGCAAAGGCTGGGATCGTTCAATCCCTATGATGGCCCTTGCTATGCTGATCGGCAGCGCGCTCATCTATATTCCCGGCCTGCTTTGGCTGAATATACAGCCCTATTCCCAGGGCTGGAGCTGGACGATTGCAAACGGCCTGACGCCGTTCCTGATCGGTGATGCACTAAAGCTCGCCCTTGCGGCACTTGTTATGCCAGCCCTGTGGTCACTGTACAAAAAGTAAGACCCCCATCATTACTTTCTTCAAAAGGCCGCTTTTGCGGCCTTTTTTGCATGGTAAATTCGAGTTAACGCTAAAGAACTGATAACGGTGTATTTCTATTTACTTTGATAAGTCCGATTTATTTCTATGTTCCATCGAGATTTGTCGTGCGCATTAAGAATATCCCCAAGTTTTTCTCGCATAGTACCTACATCGCAGGACGGGAAGGGACGCCCAGCCTGCACGGGACACACTAGAAAAACAGGTCGGGGGACCCAACTATGCCACGTAAGCCACTCACTGAAGACGAAAAATCAATCGTTCGCGAAAAAGCAGCTGTTGCAGCACGCCGCATCATGGACGAGCACGGCGCTGAAAAAGTCACCATCCGCGGCATCGCCAAGGAAGTCGGCATGAGCGCAATGAGCCTTTATACTTACTTCGAGAACAAGGCCGACATCGTAACCTACCTTCAGGTTCAGGCCGTTGACGAACTGACGGAAGAACTCATCTCGGCTGCCGCCGCCGCAAAAGGCCCGGAAACACTGGTTGCTTCGCTGGGCCGTTCGTATCTTGCGTTTGCGGAAGAAAAGACCGGCGAATTCAACCTCGCCTTCCGCACCGAAGAACATGGCGGCAAAATGCCAGCCGTCGTTCGCGACGGTCTGAAAAAGGCGCTTAGCCCGCTGCATGACGCTGTTTCGGCAACGGTCAAAGAAGCGCGCTCGCCGGAAGAAGTTGATCGCATCGTTGCGGGCATCTGGTCGGGTTGGCACGGCTATGCGCTGCTGAAACAAGCCGGTTGTGTTGTCGATCAAACGCCGATCTTCGACGCAAAAACCGCCGTTGCATCCTTCGGCGCAGCGCGCGTCACGGCGGAAGCGGCTGCACACTGAAATATCTGAGGGGCGGCCTCATTGGCCGCCTTTCATCAGACTTGAAGACTGTATCGGCATTTTCGGCCTAACGGACGCAGATCCGTGCCGCTCGTGCCAACTCGGGGCAAAGATACAAGTCTCCGCGAGAGAGGATGAACCTGCGCTGAATTCGGCAAGGGTTGATCGCGGGCGCTCTCATATTCAAAGGCGCTGTAGCCGGGGGGCAGCAGCGCCTTTTTTCTTGCGTGCTACACAGGCTCTATATCACCAAGGGTCCAGTCATTCCGCGTCTGCGCAGCGTATCCGGCGAACCCGTCCGCATCCAGCGCGTCGCGCATGCCTTGCATCAACCGCTGATAGTACCGCAGATTGTGCCACGTCAGCAGCATCGACGAGATAATCTCCTGCGCCCGGTGCACGTGATGCAAATATGCGCGGCTATAGCTGGTGCAGGCCGGGCAATCACAACGATCATCCAGAGGCCTCGGGTCATCCGCATGGCGTGCGTTGCGAATATTGAGCGGTCCCCGCGGCGTAAAGACCTGTCCGTTCCGGCCTGAACGGGACGGCAGGACGCAATCGAACATATCAATCCCGCGCTCGACAGCGCCCAACAGATCATCGGGCTTGCCCACACCCATCAGATAACGGGGCCGGTCGGATGGTAAGTGCCCGACACAATGATCAAGCGTCGAGAACATCAGCTCCTGCCCCTCGCCGACTGCCAAACCGCCGACCGCATACCCATCGAACCCGATCCCGCGCAAAGCTTGCGCACTTTCCGCACGCAGGTCTTCATGCACGCCGCCCTGCTGAATGCCGAACAGCGCATAACCGGGCCGGTCCCCGAAGGCATCCCGCGACCGCTGTGCCCACCGCATCGACAACCGCATCGAGCTTTCGGCCTCGTCGCGGGTGCAGGGGTAAGGCGTGCATTCATCAAACGCCATCACGATATCAGAGCCGAGCTGGCGCTGAATATCCATCGACGTTTCCGGCGACAGGATGTGTTTTGACCCGTCAATATGTGAACGAAAGGTAACGCCTTCTTCGGTCAGCTTTCGCAAACCGGCCAAAGACATCACCTGAAAGCCGCCCGAGTCCGTCAGGATGGGCCGGTCCCAGTTCATAAACTTGTGCAATCCGCCCAGTCGTTCGATCCGGGCCGCCGAAGGCCGCAGCATCAGGTGATAGGTGTTGCCGAGCAGGACATCCGCGCCGGTTTCGCGCACCGATCCGGGCAGCATCGCCTTAACCGTCGCGGCGGTCCCGACCGGCATAAAGGCGGGCGTGCGGATGTCCCCGCGCGGCGTGTGCAATGTGCCGCGCCGCGCGAGTCCCTCGGTTTTATGAAGCTGAAACTTGATCTGGGTCATGGCGCGCGACAATAGGCAGCAACCGTTCCCGCGCAAGCACGGATCTGAGGTATCAGCTCAGCAACCAGCCTCCGTCTACATCGACGGTTGTTCCGCTGACGAAATCATTGGTGATGACAAACATCAGACCGCGCGCGACCTCGTCCGCCGTTCCGGCGCGGGGGATCAGGTTGCCGTCTGTCATTTTGGCATAGAGCGCGTCGCGCTCGGCGCCCTCCAGCGTCACCATCGGCGTATCGATCGTCCCCGGCGAGACGACGTTCACCCGAATGCGGGGGGCGACTTCGCGGGCCACGGCGCGGGTCATGGCCTCGACCGCGCCGCCGACCGACGACAGGGCGATCTGGCCGGGGCGGCAGTTCCGCGCAGGTGCGCCGGAGACCAGCGTGATCGACCCGCCATCGCGCACATGTTTAGCGCCATAGCGCACGACATTCGCGTATCCCCACAGTTTGTCGAACGACGCTTTGTATCCCTCCATATCCATTTCGAGGAACGGGCCGATGGCGCGGCTGCCCCCGGTTGCGGCGCTGACCAGAATATCAAAGGGGCCGAGGCCGTCCATCACCGCCTCGACCGCCGAAGCATCTGTCACGTCACAGGATTTCGCGTCGACACCGGCGGGCAATGGTCCGGCCTTCGACGGGTCGCGCGACAGAACGACAACGCTTGCGCCCGCTTCGGCCAGCATCCGCGTCGTTGCCAGACCGATGCCGGACGTTCCGCCAAAGACGACTGCTTTTTTTCCCGCTACATCCATTGAGGTGTTCCTTTTCATCACCAGATTTCAAACGCCGTCCGCCCGCCGCGCCGGATAACACCGTCAAGCCGTCCGTTCGCGGACCGATACGCCCTTCCAATGCCACACTCGCTCCGTTATTCGATTGCGCAAGTGTTAATCGTAAGGGAGTGCCGACCATGCCGGATCAGCGACCGGGCAGCCAACTCGCACATATCCAAGCCGTCGTCGCGGAAAAGCGCGGGCGCATGTGGGCGTTCCCCGCGCTTGACGCCAAACGCACGGCACTGATCGGCTGCGAGGTTTCGCGGCTGGGTCTTGCCATCGCGCCAAAGCTGCGCGGCACAATTCCCCGCATCGACTGGCTCGCCCGCACGTTACGCGCCAGCGGCGGCCAAGTTTTCTGGAGCCATTTTGCGCCCAGCGCCTTTGACGGGCCGGCCGGTCATATTATCGGCGAGACCGAGGTCGCCGCCATGCGCCAGCGTCTTGGCGACAAAACATGGATCGAGGTGAACGAGGGCGTTCAGGGAACCGAAAAGGACCGCATCGTCTCGCGCCCCGGCTATGCCGCTGTCGGCAACGAACTGCAAAAGGTGCTGAAGGCCGAACAGATCGACACGGTCCTGCTTGCAGGGGCCGAGACGGACGGAGCCATCGAATCAACGGCCCGCGCCGCGGCCAGTGCGGGTCTGCGTGTTCTGGTGGTGGCCGATTGCTGTGTCTCCTCGGATGAAACGGCGCATACCGGCGCGCTGGTTGCCCTGCATCGCCGCATTGCCGATGTCCGGCCTGTTGACGAAATCGTCGCCGAACTGCGGCGCAATATGACCGCCTGACCAAATCAGTTTCCCGCTGCTCCCGCGCCGGAAAAAACCGCACAGGTGTCCGTGGCCCGGGGCGACCTGAAAAGGCCGTCTCAGGATACATGACGAAGAACGAAAACCGGATCGCGCGCTAGGACGTGTCGCGCTTGGCCATCCACCACAGGGCCAGGTCCTGACATTCGCTCAGGATTTTATCGACAGCGCGTTCGTCTGCTGTCCGGCCCTTTTTACGATGCCCCGGCGGCGCGCCGCGACGCACCGCCTCCTCACCCCAGAAACGGGGCGCGAGCCTGCGCCGCGCCTCGGCCCGCTTCAACCGCTTGGCCTGTTTTTCCAAATCGCCCAGCGCCGCCAGAAAGGCATTGAGGCGTCGGCACAGGCCATCGGCATCGACCGGATCATCCGGCATCACGGGCGGCTTGGGCGGTTCGGGCGGCGTATCGAAACCGTCAAAGAAAAAGATACGCGGCGGCGCACCCTTGGGCTGTTTACGCCGCGCAGGCCGTGCATATTTTTGCCGGTCGAATAAAGGAAAAGCCTTTGATTTCGAGCGCGTCTTATTCTTTTTCTTGGATTTATCGCGCGCGGGACCGCGCACGTATTCCTGATCGGGCATATTTCGCGCCCACAGAAAAACCAACCGCCGCAGCGCCGACTCCGCCGGTCCCAGCATCCGCAAAACCAGCAACCGGACATGGCGGGGCACAACCTCAACCGCCCCGCCTGCCTGAACACCCACCACACCGAACATCACCGTCAAAAGACGCTGCAAAGCAGTGCGTTGGCGGTCTATGGCGACGTCCCAGTTCATGCAGCGCGTTCTTCCTTGATTACAATTCCGAAATCGAACATATCACGAACATTTCTGTTTGTCAAAGAATCCGACACAAGCAACGCGCGTCCGCCCTAACGGGAAGCACCACCGTCACAGCGGCAGATCATTGCAAAGCAATGATCGAGAGCCCGAGAGATCAATCACCCCCGCCGCCCCGCACCCGATGCGGGGCCTCCTCACGGACAGACCAGACCAAACAATTCAAAAGGTCCCGCGTCTGCGGAGCAACGCTATTCAGGATCGTTATCATTGTAGGATTAAGTCGAGAATGCTCGCTTAATTCAAAGCCTAAATACCAAGGATCAAGTGATATCGGGAAACCGTGCAAGGAATTTCCGCTCGCGCTCGACCGCAGTATTTATAACCTTTTCAATCGACGCCAAAGTTATCCTGTCCTTTTTAAAGTATGCTTCAACATCATCGTCATCATCCACGCAGAGAAACCCATCGGCTTCGAATTCGATAAAGAATTTAGGTGCAGATAACCGATCCCAATTTGCACCGCCTACATTAATTTCGCAGTAAATTGAAATCCGAGATTGCCAATTATCGGATGATCGAGAGCGCAAAAGCTCTACACTCCTTGGCCATCCACTGTCCCATCCTTTCGTGCAGAAATTTTCTTCGGCTATCAAATCGCCAAGAATTTTTATAGCTGCATGAACTTGTTCGTCGCGCTTTGGTGTGACCTTGACCTCTTCACTTTCGCATATGCGAAAATCCAAAAGGCGATGCTGTTGGATCACAAACTTCTCACGCTCAGTCTTTCTTCTAAAAAATCCGAACATTTGTTGATCCTGATTAGCAAATGCTGCTCTCGCTTTATTTGAGCTTGAGAATATCACAACCCGTTATGGAAAAAACTCTATTCACACTACCTCCCCAATCCCCAACACCCCCACTGGTACACCGCCCCATCATGTCCTATATATTAGACAACACCTTTCAAACGAGGCTCACCGATGGACGCACCGACACCCGCCGAAGGCGAACCGCTGATCCGGCCCTCTTCCGAAGATCACCCGATGTATAACGACATCGTGGATGCGATCCGCACGGTCCATGACCCTGAAATTCCAGTGAATATCTATGATTTAGGGTTGGTCTATTCGGTGCGTATTGATGCCGAGAACGCGGTCGAGGTCGATATGACGCTCACCGCGCCGGGCTGTCCGGTGGCAGGAGAGATGCCCGGCTGGGTTGCCGATGCGGTCGAGCCTTTACCCGGTATCAAGCAGGTTGACGTTAATCTCATCTGGGAACCGCCTTGGGATATGAGCCGTTTGTCCGACGAGGCCCGCCTTGAATTAGGATTTATGTGATGTTTGGAGCCCCCGGAGGAAAAGCCCCCGTTACCCTGACCCCGGCTGCTGTCGCTCAGCTATCGCAGTTGATGGCGCGTCCGAACGATCCGGTCCACGGTCTGCGGATTGGCGTCAAAAAGGGCGGCTGCGCGGGCATGGAATACACGATGGACTATGCCACCGAGCCAACCGCAGGCGATGAAGTCGTCGAGCAAGACGGCGTGCGTGTCCTGATCGCGCCGATGGCGGTCATGTTCCTGCTCGGCACCGAAATCGACTATGAGCGCGGCCTGCTCGAAAGCGGCTTTAAGTTTCGCAATCCCAACGTCACCGAGGCGTGCGGCTGCGGCGAGTCGATCAAGTTTGCCGAACCCGCCTAAGCGTTCGGAAAACTAGCCCCGCGCGTTCACTCGCGCTATGACGCTCCCGGAATGAAGTCGGGAGCCTCACAATGACCACCACACGCCGCAAACTCGTCGCCGGAAACTGGAAGATGAACGGCCTCACCGCGTCGATGGCCGAGTTGGTCGAGATGTGCGACGCCAATCCCACCAATTGTGATGTCATCGTCTGCCCTCCCTTCCCTCTGCTTGGGCGTTTTGTCGGCAGCGCAGGCAACTCCCACATCGAAATCGGCGCACAGGACTGTCACACGGCGGAAAGCGGCGCGCATACGGGCGATGTCTCGGCGGCGCTGATCAAGGATGTCGGCGCAACCGCAGTCATCGTCGGTCATTCCGAGCGCCGCACCGATCACGGCGAGCAAAGCGGGTTGATCAAGGCCAAGGCCGAAGCCGCCCTCGCCAACGGTCTGACCGCCATCGTCTGCATCGGAGAGACCGAGGCCGAGCGCGACGCGGGCAATGCCGAGGCGCTGGTGACGGCGCAAATGCGCGCCTCGCTCCCCGCTGGCGCGACCGCCGCAAACACCGTCGTTGCCTATGAGCCTGTCTGGGCCATCGGCACGGGCCGCACGCCGACGACCGAGCAAATCGCGTCGATGCACGCCGCCCTGCGCACCGCTCTCAAAGCTGATCTGGGCGAGGAAGGCCACGGCATCCGCATTCTTTACGGCGGGTCGGTCAAACCTGGCAACGCAGCCGAAATCTTCGCCATTCCCGATGTCGATGGCGGCCTGATCGGTGGCGCAAGCCTCAAGGCGACAGACTTTCTCGGGATTGTCAGCGCGGCCTGACTATGGCTAGGCTCAGAACGGGAGGAGCCGCCATGACCCG
>CALGNW010000288.1 GCA_937958345.1 uncultured Neomegalonema sp.
GTGCTGACCGAGGCTGTGCGGCGTCGGCCCTATCAGGTCGTGCTGTTCGACGAGGTCGAAAAGGCGCACCCTGATGTGTTCAACGTGCTGTTGCAGGTTCTCGACGAGGGGCGTCTGACGGATGGTCAGGGCCGCACCGTCGATTTCCGCAACACCATCATTATCCTGACGTCAAACCTCGGCAGCCATGCGCTGACCGAGATGGCCGAGGGCGCAGCGATGGGTCCGGCCCGCGATGCGGTGATGGATGCGGTGCGGGCGCATTTCCGTCCCGAGTTCCTGAACCGTCTGGACGAGATCATCATCTTTGATCGTCTCGCGCGCGAGGACATGGCCGGAATCGTGTCGATCCAACTGGGCCGTTTGGAGAAACGCCTTGCCGGTCGCAAAATCGGGATCGAGCTGGACGACGAGGCGCGCGGTTGGCTGGCCGAACGCGGCTACGATCCGGCATACGGCGCGCGTCCGCTTAAGCGCGTGATCCAAAAGGCGCTGGAGGACCCGCTTGCCGAACTGATCCTCGCCGGATCGGTGGCGGACGGCGAAACCGTGACTGTGACGACGGGGCCGGACGGCCTTGTCGTTGCGGGCCGGCCCGTGACGATGGCGGCGGCCAGCAACCCCGACGCGCCGGTCAGTACGGTCCACTAAGCCCGGGCCGCAAAGCGATCCGCGCCTCCGGCGGAAAGGAAGGCGCATTCACTCAGCGACAGATGCTCGACTTCGAAGCATCTGTCGCCTGCGCCTTCCCGCATCCTTCGGGACGGCTTGCCGACGCTGGACGGCTATCCCGACAGGCGCAACGCCACCCCGTGCAGCGTGCATGAAGCGCGGTTACCCCACCCTCATCCGGCGACCAACGCTGTACGGAAAAACATCGTCTTAAAAATTATCGAAATAAGTTCATCGGAAAAACTGACGGAAACATCAGCGGCGATCAGGACGGTAACAGACTCTTAAATATTGTACCCGGTACTTTACGCCGTAAGTCTTTGATTAAAATTATTAATTAAGGCTGATCGGCAATAATGTCCTTATGAAATTTACTTCTTTGGGGGCATTCCTGATGACTCGCATATTAGATAAAACCATTTCACGACGATCCCGCGCCGCGCGTCCGCCGCGTTTTCTGCGCGACGAAAAGGGCGGCGTCGCGATGATGACCGCGCTCATCTCTCCTGTTCTGATCGGGCTGGTCGGTCTGGCCGTCGAAGTCGGTTCGTGGCAGTCGGATCGTCAGCGCCTGCAATCCGCCGTTGACGCCGCAGCCTATGCCGGTTCGGTCGAGCTGGGTCTTGTCGATGACGAGGATCAGGCGCGCAATGTCGCCTACGCCGCCGCGATGCTGAACGGCATGGCCGCCGCCGAAATTGACGTGGCTTTCGAGGATATCGAAGACTACCGCGCGATCCGCGTCACAACCAACCGTCTCGAAAACCGCTTTTTCACGCGGTTGTACAGCGACACCGACAAAGTCGAACTGGTCGCAACCGCCGCCGCCTTCTTTAATCCGGCTTCCGTCGGGTCCTGCGTTCTGATTCTGGGAGAGAATGGTGCGGGCCTGAAGCTCGGCGGCTCCAGCAGGCTGGATACGACCGGATGCTCGATCCATTCAAACCAGACCGGCCCGCAAAGCTTTGACGCGGGCGGCAGTTCTCGAGCGGTCGCTGAATGCCTCAGCACGGTGGGCGGCGTAAACGCTTCCCTCCAGCGCCTCACGCTCAATACCTGCGAGGGCTACGAGGAAAATGCCGATCCGATTGCCGACCCCTATGCCGGCGTCACGATCCCGACCGCCGCGGAAATTCTGGCCGACGGTTCGTATCAGAACAGAGGTCAGGGCGATTACTTCAGCAGCACGACGCCTGTCCAAAGCGGCTATTATACCGACCTGATCATCCAGGACACGACCAGCTTTGTCGACGGCGCGACCGTCATCATCGACGGCGGCGGCCTGCACCTCAAGGGCAACAACACCCTGACGGGTACGAACGTCACAATCATTCTGCTGAACGGCGCGGTGATCCAGACCGGCTCACAGTTCAACATGCAGCTGAGTGCCAAGACCTCCGGTCCGTATGCCGGAATGCTGATCATCGGTGACCGCGATCCGGCAATCGAGAACCACGGCATCGTCGGCGGCGCAACGTCGCAACTGACCGGTGCGATTTATCTTCCGACCGGCGCGCTCAAGCTGAACGGCGGCTCCCATGCCGACATCGGATGTACGCACTTCATCACCCATTCGCTCAACGTCGTGGGCAACGCCTCGCTCCGCAATGTCTGCGGCGGTGTCGGCACGCGCTCAATCGGCAGCGAAAACCCAGCAGAAGTAAAGTTTGTACAATCATGAACATGACCGCATTGAAAAAACGCCTGTCAGCTTTGCGGGCCGATCAAAGCGGGTCCGCCGCGATCGAACTGGCACTGGTAGCCCCGATTTTCGCAGTCGGCATCGCCAGCCTCGTCACGCTGAACGGTGCGGCGGATCGCGCGGCCTCGATGAATGACGCGCTCAGCACCAGTGCGCAGGTCATCGTCAACGGCGGCAAAGACCTCGGCCACCTCGAAACGCTGTTCGGACGCAACTACGGGCGGACACCGGCAGGGTTCAGCACCGCGATGGTCTGCGCCTGCGCTCCGCAGTATTCGTCGGACGACAGCGGCGACGGCTCGGGGCCGGTGGTGATGACCGCCGATTTCGAGAACAGGTCCGCGCGCTACGAAAACGCGCAGGTCAACGGCGAGTGGATGCAGTGCGAAAACTCCTGCGCCCAATCCGCAGCTCCGATCCAGTTTCTCGAGATGTCGGTCCGTGACGCCGCCCCCAAGCCGATTTTCGGCGAAGCGGTGACGCTGGAGGCCAAACTGATGGTGCGTGTAATCGAAAGTCTTGAGAAATGATGCGACGTTTCCGGCGGGATCGCAAAGGCACGGCAGCGATCGAATTCGGCATGCTCGCCCCTGTCCTCTTTATGTCTGTAATCGGCATCATGGCGCTGGGGGCTCACTTCTTTCAGCGCGATCAGATCGACGAAGCCGTGCGTCTGGCGGTGCGGGATGTTGTGGCGGGGGATATCGAAACCCAAGCCGCCATCCAGTCCGCCTTCAGCGCACGCCTGACCGCCAAGGGCTTTGACACTGTCACACCGGCGGTCTCGATCCTGAATGAAAGCACCGGACGCATCGCCCGCGTTGCCCTGTCATGGGATTTCAAGGTCGCGATTCCCCTGACAGATATGATCGACACCAGCTATAACGTCGATCTGGATATCCCGATTTAAGAAGGGGGAACGGCCTTTATCCGAATCGGGTATGCTACGAAAGCAAAAGCGAAGCGGGACCGGCGGCACGTCGGGCCGGTCCCTCTGAATCAAAGGGCGCACAGCGCCGTATTCACCGAAAAATTTGCAAACACCCTCTTGCCAGCCGCAGCGAGCAAGGCTATACGCCTGCCTCTGCTAACGGCATTGCCCGACGCGGACCAAGTTTTGATGTCGCCCGATTGCGACGTCGAGGGCGTATAGCTCAGCGGGAGAGCACTTCGTTGACATCGAAGGGGTCACTGGTTCAATCCCAGTTACGCCCACCATTACTGGCACTACAGAGACGCAAACGCGCGGAGACGAGACGATGAAAGTACGTAACTCATTGAAGTCGCTTAAAAATCGCCACCGCGATTGCCGCGTCGTGCGCCGTAAAGGCCGCGTCTACGTGATCAACAAGGTGCAAAAGCGGTTCAAGGCCCGTCAGGGCTGATCGGCGGCACTTAGCGCCGGATCGAATCAGAACCCCGTCTCTCTGCGAGGCGGGGTTTTCTGCGTTCGGGCGAACTAAAACACAAAAACGCCCGCCTCTCCGAATGAGAGGCGGGCGTCGTTATCGAGCGGAGTGCGCAGAGCCTAGGCGCTTATGCGGCCTGCGCTTCGATGGCTGCCTTCGGCGATCCGGTCGCAATCTGGATCGTGCGCGGTTTCAGCGCCTCGGGCACTTCGCGCACCAGATCGACATGCAGCAATCCGTGCTCCAGCGATGCGCTCACGACTTTGACGTGGTCGGCAAGCTGGAACCGGCGTTCAAAGCTGCGCGCGGCGATTCCGCGATGCAGAACCTCGACGCCCTCCTGCGGTTGAACATCGCCCTTCGCGCCGGCGATCACGACCTGCGACTCGCGGGTCTCGATGCTCAGTTCGGCCTCCGAAAATCCGGCAGCGGCGAGCGTGATGCGATACGCGTCATCGCCGGTTTTCTCGATGTTATAGGGCGGATAGCTCTGGCTCGCGTTATCGGCGGTCAGCGCACGGTCGATCAGCGACGCCATGCGGTCAAATCCGACGGTCGAGCGGTAAAGCGGGGTCATATCAAACGTTCTCATAGGTCATATCCTCAGGTGTTAAGCGATACGAAAACCGGTCCTCCCATACGGGACAAACCGTCTCAGTCAGTCACCGGAGCCGGGTTCGGCCTCCGATGAAAATAAATTGGGGAGCGGGTTTTGCGGTTTCAAGTCCCGGTCGGCACGGCCCTGCCCGTTACGAATGACAGGATATCTAAGTCACGATGGGGAAACGGAATTTCGATATCCGCAGGTAAAGTACCTTGCACAGAGAAAAATAACGACTAGACTACACTAGATCATATATCAGTAATCTTGGAATTGACGATGTCATACCCGCACCCTGATAAGACGTGGACGGTCGCCGAGGCAAAGGCACGGTTATCGGAAATCCTGAGACTGGCCTCGGAAGAGGGACCGCAACAAATCGGAACGAAAAATACCTACGTCGTTGTTCCGGCGGACGATTGGCGCGCTCTGACGCAACCTCAAACCGATCGCATGCCTCTCGGAAAATGGCTCACGTCAACAGTGACGTCTGGTGAGGGCATTCCGGCGCCGGAACGCGCAGAACCGGAACGCTTCATTCCGTTTCAGGAAGCAAACTAGTCGTGGGCGGCTTCCTGATCGATACCAATGTTGTCTCCGAACTGACAAGGCCGGCTCCTGATTTGAATGTGATTGCATTCCTTAATGCCCAGCACGACATCTGGCTCTCTACGGTCGTGCTGCATGAGCTTGAATACGGGCTGGGAATCCTCCCGGCTGGAAAACGGCGTGATGAGCTATCGGGTACAATCACCGATCTCGTTGACGAGTACGCTGATCGGATCATTCCCCTCGAACGCGCCGCAGCACAGGCCGCTGCGGCGCTTCGTGCTGCAGCGAAAACCTCAGGCAGGGTTCTGCATCTCGGCGATGCTCTGATTGCCGGAACTGCCAAGACGCACGCACTTACGATTGCGACGCGCAACATCGCAGATTTCGACGGCTTAGGCGTTGCCGTAACCAATCCGTGGAATGCGCCCTGACACCGGCTTGATGACTTAGGCGTCGGGATTTCCCGCTGGCTTCCGCTGCATTTCAGTGTAGGCAGGGCAAGAAAATCAAGAAAAACGAATGATACTGGCTTTTGAAATCAGTTATTCGAATATCAAATCACGCAAATGCCTATTTGTTGCGCAGCAAGCCGCAGAAGCGCAAGGACGCGCCAAAAAACTGGCAGCGCGGGAAATTATATGTCATATCCACTGTCCTTTCCGTCGCGTTACTGCGGCGCGTGGACGATATCACGCGCTTTGCTTCGGGCGGATCGGCGCTAGATAATCACGTGACCTTTCGACCGCACGGGGCTTGGTGCGCGACAGGCGAGACTTCGACCAAGCCCAGTTCTAAAGGACGCCATACTGAAGGGACGACCATGACCGAGATGCGTAACAGACCTCTGACCACCGATTCTTCAACGCCTGCGCTTTACACGGGATTGAAACCGGCCACGGGTCTCTACAAACCGGCCTATGAGCATGATGCCTGCGGCGTCGGCATGATCTGTTCCATTAAGAACGAGCGCAGCCGCAAGGTTGTCGAGGACGGGCTGGAAATTCTGCGCAACCTTGAACACCGGGGCGCGGTCGGGGCGGACCCGAAGGCGGGCGACGGTGCGGGTATTCTGATTCAGCTTCCGCACGAGTTCTTTGCCGCCGAGGCCGAGGCGCTCGGGTTTGATCTGCCCCGGGCCGGTCACTACGGCGTTGCCCAGTTATTTACACCGCGCGATGAATCCCTGCGCGAAGCCATCGAGGCGGCATACGAGGCCGCCGCCCGCCAGGAGGGGCTGGAGGTCATCGGCTGGCGCGATGTGCCGGTTGATACCGATGTTCTGGGCGAAAGCGTCAAAGTTACCGAGCCGGTTCACCGCCAGTGCTTTATCGCGCGCGGGCCGGATATCGCCGATGATGATACGTTCGAGCGCAAGCTGTTTGTCGCGCGCAAGGTCGCGTCGAACAAAATCCGCGAAGCACATGCCGGGGATGCGGCGGACTATTACCCTGTTTCGTGTTCCTCGCGCACCATTGTCTATAAGGGTCTGACTCTGGCCGACGGCCTGTCGCAGTATTTCAAAGACCTGCAGGACGCGCGCGTAATCTCGTCGCTTGCGCTCGTTCACCAGCGTTTTTCGACCAACACCTTCCCGAGCTGGCCGCTGGCGCACCCGTACCGGATGCTGTGTCACAACGGCGAAATCAACACGATGCGCGGCAACTATAACTGGATGGCTGCGCGGCAGGCGACGATGGCCTCGCCCGTCTTCGGCGATGACATGCAAAAGCTGTGGCCGATCTCTTACGAGGGCCAATCGGACACCGCCTGTTTCGACAATGCGCTCGAGCTGCTTTTCCAGGGCGGCTATTCAATGGCGCACGCCATGATGATGCTGATTCCCGAGGCATGGGCAGGCAATCCACTGATGGATGAAACCCGCCGTGCGTTCTATGAATATAACGCCGCACTGATGGAGCCGTGGGACGGCCCCGCCGCGATGTGCTTTACCGATGGCCGCGTGATCGGCGCGACGCTGGACCGTAACGGTCTGCGCCCTGCACGTTATCTTGAGACCAAGGACGGCTTTGTCCTGATGGCGTCCGAGATGGGCGTTCTGGACATTCCCGAATCCAACATCGTGCGCAAATGGCGTCTGCAGCCGGGCAAGATGCTGCTGATTGACCTTGAGCAGGGCAAGATGATCTCGGACGAGGATCTTAAATCCGACCTTGCCTCGCGCCACCCGTATCAGGAATGGCTGGCCCGCACGCAAATCCGCGTCAAGGACCTGCCCGATGTGGACCGCGCACAGCCGCGCTCGCAAGTACCCCTGCTGAACCGCCAACAGGCGTTCGGGTATACGCAGGAAGACATCAAGTTTCTGATGACGCCGATGGCAGATACCGGACAGGAAGCCATCGGCGCGATGGGAACCGACACGCCGCTGTCGGCGCTGTCGTCCAAGTCAAAAAACCTCGCATCGTATTTCAAGCAGCTGTTTGCACAGGTCACGAACCCTCCCATCGACCCGATCCGCGAAGAGATCGTCATGTCGCTGGTCTCGTTCATCGGCCCGCGCCCGAACCTGCTCGACCTTGAGGGAACCTCGACGCTCAAACGCCTAGAGGTGATGCAGCCGATTCTGTCGAACGAGGGACTGGAGAAAATCCGGACCATCGGCAACATCGCTGATAACCAGTTTATGACCACAACGCTGGACATTACGTTCGGCGCGGAACGCGGCCCGGACTACATGGAACAGGCTATCGACAGCCTGTGTGACCGCGCGGAGTCGAGCGTCGGTCACGGCTATAACATCATCATCCTGTCCGACCGTTTGATCGGCAAGGATCGCGTCGCGATTCCGTCACTGCTGGCCTGTTCGGCTGTGCATCATCACCTGATCCGCAAGGGTCTGCGG
>CALGNW010000289.1 GCA_937958345.1 uncultured Neomegalonema sp.
GCGAGCAACAATACTGTTGCGACTATTACGAATGCCGGGGATATCGCGACAATCGGCACCAGCCTTGATATTGTCAGCCTTGATACCCTGAGGAACTCGACTGAGATTGGCACCAACGCGGATTCAATCATTTTGAATGCGGGTGATATCGAAGCGAATGCTGCCGACATCGAGATCAACGCGGCGGGTATCGGTGCCAATGCGGCGAAGGCTCAGGAAAACATGATGGCGATAATCGCGAACGGGGCGGTCGCGCAGAGCAACACAGCAGCCATCGGGGCGAATGCTGCCGATATCGGGATCAATGCGGCTGAAATCGCAGCAAACACAGCAGGCGTTGACGCGAATGCGGTTCAGACGCGGATCAATAACAGTATGATCATATCCAACGCCGACGGTATCGACGCGAATTCCGATGGCATCGCCGCGCTGGGCGGCGCGGTGACAGTCAACACCACCAGCATCGCCGCCAATGCCGTCACCATCAACGCCACGAACGCGCGCGTTGATCGCAACGAAGCGGCGACAGTCAGCAACGCAAGGGGGATTACGGCGAACGCGGTCAAGACGGATGCGAATGTGTCAGCAATTTCCGCCAACGCGACGCGCATCGGATCGAACGCGGATAATATCGGCATCAATGCGATGGGTGTTGACGCCAACGCGGCTTTGATCGGAGTTCAGGGCGCGCGCATCGACAGCACGCAGCGGACGCTGGGCACGCAGGGACGACGGATCGGGGCGCTCGAGTCGTCGTTTGCGGGCGTTCAGGATGATATCGAAGACTTGCAGGCCGGTGTCGCCATGTCGCTGGCGATGAGCAACATCCCCACGGTCGAAGGGAAAGAGTTCTCTATCGGTCTCGGCTTTGGCACGTATCAGGGCGAGGCGGGTTTTGCCACGCGCGCAACGGTGAATTTCGCCCCGAATATCGTCGGCAGTTTCGGTGTCAGCGTTGATAGCCGCCGTAATGTCGGAACGGCGGGCGGGGTTGCCTTTGGTTTCTGACGGCTGCGATACGGGCGGGTTTCAAATCCGCTTGGCCGCTTTTATCCGCCGGTGGCCGCCGTCTGAACTGTGCTGACGGCGTTGACTTGTTCTTTGTTATGGACGCAAAAACGGCTTTGCAGCAGCGGGATGTGACCATGACAGCGAATAGTTTCGATATCGCCGTAATCGCCGGTGACGGGATCGGTAAAGAGGTTGTGCCCGAGGGCGTGCGGGTTTTGGAGGCGGCGGCGACGCGGTTCGATCTGGGGCTGACGTTCAATCACCACGATTTTGCCAGTGCCGATTATTACACCGCCCATGGCCAGATGATGCCCGATGACTGGAAGGCGCGGATCGAGACATCCGACGCGATTTTTTTCGGGGCGGTCGGCTGGCCGGAGACGGTTCCGGATCACATCTCGCTGTGGGGGTCGCTGATCAAATTCCGGCGCGAGTTTGATCAGTATGTGAGTTTGAGGCCGGCGCGGTCGATGCCCGGTGTGCCGTCTCCGCTGGCGGGGCGGGGGCCGGGCGATGTCGATATGATGATCGTTCGCGAAAACACCGAGGGAGAATATTCGGCGGTCGGCGGGCGGATGTATGAGGGGACGGACCGAGAGATCGTCACCCAGCAAACCATCATGAGCCGTCACGGCGTCGACCGGATTCTGAAATTCGCGTTCGAGCTGGCGGAAAAGCGCGGCAGGCATCTGACCTCGGCGACGAAATCCAACGGTATCGCGATTACCATGCCCTATTGGGACGAGCGCGTGGCGGCGGTTTCGGAACAGTACCCTGACGTCAAAGTCGACAAGTACCATATTGATATTCTGGCCGCTCAGTTCGTGCTGCATCCCGACTGGTTTGATGTCGTTGTCGCGTCGAACCTGTTCGGCGATATTCTGTCCGACCTCGGCCCCGCCTGTACCGGTACAATCGGGATTGCGCCGTCAGGGAATATCAATCCCGACCGTGTGTTCCCGTCGTTGTTCGAGCCTGTACACGGGTCGGCGCCCGATATTGCCGGTAAAAACATTGCCAACCCCGTGGGTCAGATATGGGCGGGCGCGATGATGTTGGAGCATCTGGGCCACCCGGAGGCCGCCGCAGCGATTGTGTCGGCGGTCGAGGCGGTTCTGGCGGACACGTCCACGCGAACCGCCGATCTGGGCGGGACGGCGGATACGCAGACCTGCGGACGCGCGATTGCCGAGGCCGTGCTGGCGGGGGCGGCGTGAGCCTGCTGCACCGTCTTATGCCCGGATTTGAACAGCGGCGCATGGCGGTGAACGCGGTCGAGATAAACTATGCGATTGCGGGCGAGGGGCCGCCGCTGTTGCTGCTGCACGGCCATCCCCAAAGCCTGATAGTCTGGCGCAAGGTTGCCCCGGCGTTCGTCGAGGCCGGATATCAGGTGATCGCCGCAGATTTGCGCGGATACGGCGATTCCGCCAAACCCGTCGGCGGGGCAGGGCACGTCAATTATTCCAAGCGCGAAATGGCCAAGGATCAGGTGGCGCTGATGCATGCGCTGGGGCATCGCCGTTTCAGCGTGATCGGCCATGATCGCGGCGGACGGGTCGCGCACCGGATGGCGCTGGACCATGCCGACAGCATCGCGCGGCTTGCGGTCGTCGATATCGCGCCCACGGCGACGATGTATGCCAGGACCGATATGGAATTCGCGCGGCGTTATTTCTGGTGGTTTTTCTTCATCCAGCCCGCCCCGTTTCCTGAAACGCTGATCGGCAACGACGCCGAATTTTTCCTGCGCCGCCAAATCCGCGTTCAACTGGCCGACCCCGATGCGGGCCATGTGTCCGAGGAGGTGTTTCAGGAATATCTGCGTTGTTACCGGCAACCCGAGATGATCTCGGCTGTGTGCGAGGATTACCGCGCGGCGGCAACGATTGATCTGGAACACGACGCCGCCGACAGTAAAAGGCGGATCACTGCGCCTCTGCTCGCCCTTTGGGGAGCAAAGGGAACCGTCGGCGCGCTGTACGATGTGCTGGAGACGTGGCGCGAGAAAGCCGTCGATGTGCAGGGACGGGCATTGCCCTGCGCACACAGCCTGATGGAAGAGGAACCCGAGGCGTTTCGGGATGCGGTGCTCGATTTTCTGAACTGAGGCCGGGGCGGCGGTGGTTTCCGGCGGGGGATTGGCCCCCTCAGAACACAATCATCATCCGTGTGACAAAGATCACAACTTTAGAGGGACGGAAATTTCTGATCTGCACGTTCAAGTTTCGCTGATCGAAGAAAACTTCTTTGATCGGTTGAAATGTAAAACTGTACCTAAGTAAGGATCAAGAAATGTTGCGTAAAATGTCCCGGGTGTTTGTTGCGGCCACCGCCGTATTTGTTGCGTATAGTACCTCTCCTTTTGTCCCCGAAGCCGACGCGCGGTATCAGTCATGGAAAGGATGCCGAGGCGGCGGCGGATCGTGGGTCGAGTGCGCGTGGGAGGCTGTAAAATGTGATGCCGAGCGGAGTTGTGAAAACATGCCCATCGCCGGACACCGGATCGTTTGTCCGAGTTCTCAGATCAATCACCTGATGAACGCCAACACGCCCAAGGAGACCATCATCAACATGTGCGTGCGCCGAAGCTTTACGGCGGAGGCGGTCGTGCCGGCGTTGCACGGATACGTTGACCCGTCCGTTCCGTCGTACTCCGGTCAGGGTCTGCGGGCGGTTCCGTCGAGGTCGCTGATGCCGCAACCGGCGCCGGTGTTCCGGGGGCTTCGGGTTCAATAAAGTAAAGTGACGGACCGCAGGCGGCGCGAATCCCGAGGGGTGCGCCGCCTGCAAATCGTTGACGCGGGAAAACTCTTGAGAGCTGAGGTATTCGATTTCAGAGTTTTCAGCGGGTTTTGCGTCTGTTTTGCCTGACGGCTGTTTTCGGGGGTATCTCTGGCGGGCAGGGCGGGTTTCAGAGCATGCCCTCTTCTTCGAGGACCCTGCGGGCGATGCGGAAGCATTCGAGCGACAGCGGAACGCCCGCATAGATGCCGACGACGTGAATAATCGCGCGGATTTCTTCTTTGGTCACACCGTTATTTATCGCCCCGCGACAGTGAATTTCCCACTCGTGCGGGCGGCTGAGTGCGCCGAGCATCGCCAGATTCATCATTGAGCGGGTCTTCGGCGGAATGACTTCATCGCCCCAGCCGAATCCCCAGCACCATTCCGTCATGGCTTCTTGAAACGGGCGGGTGAATTCGTCGGCGGCGGCCAGATTTTTCTCGACGTATTCGGCACCGAGGGTGTTTTTGCGCTGTTGCAGGCCCTTGTCGAAGGTGTTGCTTGTCATTTTGTATCCGATTTGTTCGTTTTAGGCGGAGGATCGCTGTGGATATTTGTTAGGCGGGGCGGCTGTTGATGTCACGGTGCGATCTTGCCGGCTGAGGTCGGTATTTCCTCGACCTGCGCCCCTCGCTGCACCATTTAGAGGACAACGAGACCCACGCTGACGAAGTGAGATCACCGATGACCCTGCCCGAAGGTACTGCCCCGTCCGTCAACCTGCTCGGCGATAAGCTGGAGCTTTGCTCGGCGGATCCCGTGACCGGCTTCTTGCGGAACGGGTGCTGCGAGGCGCATGTAACCGACGCGGGTGCGCATACCGTCTGCGCGCTGATGACCGCCGAGTTTCTGGAGTTCTCGAAGGCTCAGGGCAACGATCTTTCAACCCCGCGACCCGAATTCGGCTTTGCCGGTTTGAAACCCGGCGACCGCTGGTGTTTGTGCGCGTCGCGGTGGCGTCAGGCCTATGATGCAGGCAAAGCACCCAAGGTCGTGATGCGGGCGACTCACCGCGAGGCGGCGACCATTGTGCCCTATGCCGCGCTGGTCGCCCACGCCATCGACTCGAACTGAGGCGCGGCGGTTCAGGCTGGCGGGGCGTGGCCGTCGAGTGCCCATGAAAGGACGTCGCGGGGAGGGGTTCCGGTCGGTAGCGCGTGGAACTGGCCGGGCTTGCCGAGTGCGGCGGCGAGCTGCGATCTGTAGGCGGCGCGGGGAATTTCGATTGCCCCGAGACTTTCAAGATGGTCGGTCGTGAACTGTGTATCGAGCAGGCGGTAATTGCCGGCCCGCAAGCGCGCGACCAGCCAGACCAGCGCGACCTTGCTGGCATCGCTGACGCGGCTGAACATGCTCTCCCCGAAAAACGCCGCGCCGAGGCTGACACCATACAGGCCGCCGACGCGCTCGCCGTTTTGCCACGTCTCGACACTGTGGGCGAAACCGCGCCGGTGCAGGTCGAAATAAGCGTCGACAATGGCGTCGTTGATCCACGTCTCGGAGCGGTCGGCGCAATCGCGCATCGTTCCGGTAAAATCAGCATTCACGCGGATATCGAAGCCGGTGCGGTTGACGGTCTTGCGCAGGGATTTCGAGACCCGAAGGCCGTCGAGCGGAATAATTCCGCGCTTTGGCGGATCAACCCAATAAAGCGCCTCGGTATCGTTGTCGCTGCCCATCGGGAAGATCCCCGCAGCGTAGGCGCTGAGCAGCAGTTCGGCTGAAAGATCAATCGCCTCGGTCATGGGATGCGCCCCGAGCGCGGGGGCCGCGCTGCAATCCTGTTCTGGTTACTCGCCCGGCAGTTTCGCACTGAGCCAATGTTCGAGCCAGTGAATATCGTAATCACCGTTCACAACATCGGGTGAATCAAGCAGGGCGTGAAAGAGCGGTACGGTCGTTTCCACGCCGTCGATGATCGTTTCGGCCAATGCGCGCCTGAGGCGGGCCACGCATTCAGGGCGGTCGCGCCCGTGCACGATCAGCTTGCCGATCAGTGAGTCGTAATAGGGCGGAATGCGGTATCCCGCGTAAATTCCCGAATCCATCCTCACGCCTAAACCGCCCGGCGGGTGATACCGCTGGATCGTGCCGGGTGACGGCGCGAAGGTGTGCGGATCTTCGGCATTAAGCCTGCACTCGATGGCGTGGCCGTTCGGAATCAGGTCTTCCTGTTTGAAGGAAAGTTCCTCGCCGTAGGCGACACGGATTTGTTCGCGGACGAGATCGACGCCGTAGACCATCTCGGTAACCGGATGCTCGACCTGAAGGCGGGTGTTCATCTCGATAAAATAAAACTGCCCGTTCTCGTAAAGGAACTCGATGGTTCCTGCGCCCAGATACCCGATTTCTTTCAGGGCATTGGCACACCGCATACCGATCTCGTCGCGTTCGGCCTGCGTGATGCTGGGGCCGGGGGCCTCTTCGAGAACCTTTTGGTGGCGACGCTGTAGCGAGCAATCGCGTTCGCCCAGATGCACGACGTTGCCGTGGCTGTCCGCCATGATCTGAATTTCGATGTGACGAGGTTTGCCGAGGTATTTTTCGAGGTAGACCGTCTCGTCGCCAAAACCTGCCTTTGCCTCGGTGCGTGCGGTGGAGAGCGCGTTGGACAGGTCGGCGCGGCTTTCGGCGACCTTCATGCCGCGACCGCCGCCGCCGGAGGCAGCCTTTACGAGCACGGGATAGCCGATTTCTTCGGCGACGCGCATGGCCTCTTCGTCCTCGGTGATTGCCCCGTCGGACCCCGGAACAACAGGCACGCCGAGACGCTTCATCGTTTCTTTGGCCGTGATTTTATCGCCCATCATCGTGATGTGATCGGCGGTCGGCCCGATGAAGGCGATGTCATGCTCGCTGACGATGCGCGAAAAGTTCGCGTTTTCAGACAGAAAGCCGTAACCGGGATGAACGGCCTGTGCGCCGGTCAGCTCGCAGGCCGTGATGATCGCGGGGATGTTCAGATAGCTGTCGGCGGCACGGGGCGGACCGATGCACACGCTTTCGTCAGCCAGACGAACATGCATGGCATCGACGTCGGCGGTCGAGTGCGCAGCGACCGAGGTGATGCCCATTTCGCGACAGGCGCGCTGAATCCGAAGGGCAATCTCGCCCCGGTTCGCGATGAGAATTTTATTGAACATCAGGCAATCGTCATCAACGGCGACCCGTATTCCACCGGCTCGGAATCTTCGACAAGGATCGCGGTGACCGTGCCGGAGCGCGGCGCGGGGATCTGGTTCATCGTTTTCATTGCTTCGACAATCAGAATTGTCTGGCCCTGAGTCACGCTGTCGCCGACTTTGACGAAGTTCGCGGCATCCGGTTCGGGGGCGAGATAGACGGTTCCGACCATTGGCGAGGGAACCGCTGAGGCGTCGGCGGCGGCAGGCGCGGCCTCTGGCACCGGGATTTCAGCCGACGCGGCAGGGGGAGGGGCGCTGGCGGCAATGACCGGCGCGGCAGCAGCGGCGGCGACCGGCGCGGCAGCAGCGGCGGCGACCGGCGCGGCGGGTGCAGAGCGGCTGAGACGGACTTTCAACTCGTCGTCCTCGCCGAATTCCCGCTCGACCTCGATCTCGCCGAGATTGTTTTCGTTCAGAATTTGCGCGAGTGCGCGAACGAAGGCGATGTCGGCATCAGTCTTGTCATTGGTCATATAGCACGCGCCTCGAATTTTGTTCTTGCCGCAGTGTTAAAGGATTTATCCCGAACAGGAAATAGTAACGGCAAGCAAATGACCGATAACGACAAACCGGCGTCCGGGGCAACCTTCCGTGTTGCCCCTGCGTCGCTGCACCGCCATGCCGGATGGATCATATGCACGTTAAAGGCGAACGATCAGCTTGATCGCGCGGCATCTGCAAGGCGTTGAAGCTCTTCCGCCGGAATAAACCCGCGAACGACCTTGTCACCGATGATAAATGCAGGCGTTCCGTTGATCGACAGCTTGTCCGCGAGATCAAAAGTGCGCTTCATCATTTTATCGATGCCCGGCGACTTCATATCCACCTCAAGTTGAGCAACATCGAGGCCGACCTCCTCGGCGATTTTGATGATCGAGGCGGCGTCGTGCGATCCGCGATGGCGCATAAGGGCGTCGTTGAACGGACCGTACTTTTCCCCGCCGTCCTGCATGGCGGATGCGAGTGCTGCGCGTCCGGCCAGCGTCGATCCCGGACCGAGAATCGGAAATTCCTTCACGACCAGACGGATATTGCCGTCGGATTCGATAAATTCTGTGACGGCGGTGTGTGCGCGTTTGCAGAAACCGCAGTTGTAGTCGCTGAACTCGACCACGGTAACGTCGCCCTCGAGATTGCCTGTGACGAATGAATACCCGTCTTCAAAAATCTCTTCTTTGTTGTCCGCGACCAGATCAATATCGGCTTGCTGCTGTTGTCTTTGTTGCGCAGCGCGCTGATCTACCTGATATTTTTCGAGCGAAGCGATCACGACTTCGGGGTTGGCGCGCAAGTACGCCTCGATCACTTTGTCGGAAACCGGGTCGTCGGCCATGTATTTTTCGATGGCAGCCGCGTCGACAACTGCCGTCTGACCGGTCGTTGCGCCCGCCGATATCGCGGCGGCGGTCTGCGACACAGTCCCTGCCATCTTGCCGGTTTGGAAAACGGCATATCCTGCCGCGCCGAGTGCAACGACGCTGAAGGCGGCGGCTACTTTATCAAACATGATTTCTACCTCGTTTCAGGGCGGTTCTCTTTGCCCGCTTTTCGTATATTTGCGGCGACCTTAACGGTTTTTCAGGCCGCGTTCCACAGCCGCTATCAGGTCGTCCGCGCGCAGCCACGCCGGAGAGCCGGTCGGTGCAAGTTGTTGAACACGTTTGGCATTTCGCTCCGCCGCCTTCAAAGACCCCTGAAGGGTCTGAAATTCGGCGGTTGCCAGCGTTGCCTCCAGATCGTTGCCGAGCCGCGATTCCGCCATCGCGAGATGACGCCAGCCGTCGCTGTCCAGCCGGTCGCTGCGTGTTGCGGACAAAAGGGCGTCGCGCGCTGCAAGATCGGAATTCCTGTCGCCCAACGCAAGCAAGGCGCGGCCATAGGCGACCTGTAGCAGGGGTTCGCCGGGCGCAATGCTGACGGCACGCTGATAGGAGGCAACCGCCTCGCGCGCTGCACCACTTTCGAAAAGGAATTGCCCTTTGAGTTCATGGTAGTAAGCGTCGTTGGGGCGGCGCGCCAACAGCTTGTCCGCCTCGACCAAAGCGGCGCGCAGATCGGGACTGCGGTGATAGGCGACGGCGCGGGTCAGGATTGCCGCCTCGGACTGGTCGGAGGCCGGAACCTGCCGGAGAACGCGAAGCGGGTCGTCCAGAAAGCCGCGAAGCTTGGCGCGCATGCGGGCGTGCCAATACGTGATGTCGCTGTCAGGCCGCACGCCGAGGGATGGTGATCGGGACACGCGCTGTTGCAGCAGTTTGATGCGCTGGCTGGTGAGCGGATGGGTCAGGGTGTAGGGATCGCGGTTGCCGATGCTGACAATCTCGATCGCCTTCAGCCGTTCGAGCGTGCGGACCATGCCCGAGGGATCGACGCGTACGCTTTCGAGGTATCCGATTGCCGCCTGATCCGCCGAGCTTTCCTGTCCGCGCGTGTATTTGAGGATATTGCGCTGCGCAACCGTCTGGCTGCCGGCGATAATGGCACCGGCCACGCCGCCCTGACCGGCGGCGGCGGCGGCGATTCCGAGGATCGTTCCGAGCACCAGAGGGCCGGTCGTCGCGCTGCGCGCATTCGCCCGCTGTAACTGATGACCGCCCGCAATATGTGCGGTTTCGTGGGCGATGACGCCGTAAAGTTCCTCCGGCGCCGTTAGCTTTTCGAGCAATCCGGTGTGAAAAACCATGTTGCGCTCGACCACAAAGGCGTTCAGCGCATCATCCCGCACCATGAAGATTTCGATGCTGTCGGGGGCCATTCCGGCGGCGCGGAAAATCGGCGCGCTCATCTTTTTGAGCGTTGCCTCGATCTCGGCATCGCGAACGAACGACAATGCCTGCGCCTGCGTTGACGCAAAACATAATAAAACTGCGGTTAGGGCTTTGATTTTCCGGCTGAAAAGCACGGACCGCCTTGGAAATCGCTGCATCATGCCTCTCGCTCGGTTTTGACGGATCAACCGGATTGCCGTCATTCTGCCGTCCGTTGTATTATGAAGCCCCCGCGGGTTTGCCTGCAAGCAAAGCATCCGCGGATCACCGATTAGTTAGATTTCGTCTTTCAAGCCTGTTTAGCGTAAACGCGGTCTTAATATACGTCCCACCATAGCAACCGTTCCCATCCGCGAGGTTCCGCCGTGCCGCCAATCCCGTCGTCCCGCAGTCAGGTTGACGCCTTTATTGCCATGGATGTCATGGCTGCCGCCGTTGCCGAGGAACGTGCCGGACGCGACATTGCGCATCTGGAGGTCGGCCAGCCGGGAACGCCCGCACCTGCGCCTGCGCGCGAGGCCGCTATGGCGGCGCTTCGTGGCGGAAATACGATGGGATATACCGAAGCACTGGGTCTGCGGGCGCTGCGCGAGCGGATCGCGCAGATGTATACCGACGTGCATGGCGTGACGGTTGGAGCGGATCGTGTCGTGATTACCACCGGTTCGTCAGCGGGCTTTCTGCTGGCGTTTCTGTCGGTTCTCGAGGCCGGAGACCGCCTTGCGCTGGCCGATCCCGGCTATCCCAGCTATCGCAATATCCTGCGCTCGATCAATATCGAGCCTGTTGCGCTGGAGGGGACGTTGGCGGACGGGTATCAGCCGACCCCCGCTCTGTTGGCCAAGGCGCGCGAGTCCGGGCCGATCAGGGCGCTGCTGGCGGCCAGCCCTGCCAACCCCACCGGGACGATGCTGAGCCGTGCCCAGATGCAGGCCCTGATCGACGATTGTGCCGCGCATGACGCGACTTTTATCTCGGACGAGATTTATGACCGGCTGTGTTACGGCACGCGGCCCACCACGGCGCTGGCACTGAGCGAGGAGGCCATCGTCATCAATAGCTTCTCGAAATATTACTGCATGACCGGCTGGCGTATCGGGTGGATGGTTGTGCCGGAGCGATTGCTGCGCACGGTCGAGAGGTTGGCCCAGAACCACTTTATCTGTCCGCCGCATATCAGCCAGATTACCGCGCTTGCGGCCATGGATTGCGAGGATGAATTGTCGGCGCATCTGGAGACATATTCTGCAAACCGAGCGTTGCTGCTGGATGCGCTGCCCAAGCTGGGGTTTGCCGATTTTGCGCCCGCCGACGGTGCGTTCTATCTTTACGGCGATGTCTCGCGCCTGACCAATGACAGCGTCGAGTTTGCCGGAAAGATGCTGCGCGAGGCGGGTGTTGCGGCGGTTCCGGGCGTCGATTTCGACCCCGCCAGAGGACATAGAACCATGCGCCTCAGCTTTGCCGGATCGCGGGAAACGGTTGAAAAGGCGGTGGAGCGGCTGGGGAACTGGTTGACGTAAGGGGGCGGGCGGCTAAGCCGCCGCGAACCGCCGCGCGACCCAATCGTGAAAGCAATGGGTCGGCTCGTCCATTGCCGGTGAGAACTTGCCGCCGTCGAACAGGTCGCCCTGACGGCCCTTTTGCATGCCCTCGACAACGCCGATATCCTCGATGAAAATCTCTTTCCACATGGCGGCGTTTTTGATGCGCATATCGGCATAGCCGCTGCCGCACATCTCTTCGGTCGCGTAGTACAGCTCGATATGTTCCGTCGTCGTTTGCGGGCCGGTGGATTCAAGCAGGATGGCGAAGGCGTGGTCGCGGTGGACACCAAAAAGCACGTTCGGGAAGAATGAGACGTATTCCGCGCCGGTATCCCATTTGTCGCTGAGGCCCGGAAAATCCGCGAACTTGCGGCCATCATCGGATAGTTCGGGATTGTAGACGACGGTTCCCTGACCTGAAAACTCGTTCGGCTCGACGATGTCATAATGATCTTCGAGACGGGAATAGGCGTTCAGGCCGGGGTGAATCCACGGCAGGTGATAGCTTTCGCAGTAGTTTTCGACCGCGAGTTTCCAGTTGGTTTTAAGCTCCAGCTTAAAGCTGGAATCCGGTCCGCCGTGGACCATCGGCTGATCATATTCTTTCCAGCGCGCAATCAGCGTGGCGGCGTAGTCGTCGAATTCGGGGGCTTTGCCGTCCATGTTGACGAAAATCACGTCGCGCCAGACACGGCTGCGGATTTCGATGAGGCCAAGCTCGTCGCGCTTGATGTCCTGATGCGCGTTTTGTCCCGGTCCGCCGACATGGGGGGTGGCGCGCAGGCGGCCCTTCAGATCATAGCACCATGAATGGTAGGGACAGCGCAGCGCGCCCTCGATCTTGCGCTTTTCTTCCAGCAGGATCATGCCGCGATGGCGGCAGGCGTTCAGAAAGACGCGAACCTGATTATCGTCTCCGCGTGCGACAATCAGCGGCGAGCCGCAGAAGGTGATCGGCATGGCGTCGCCGATTTCCGGGACATAGCTGGCAAAGCTCAGCCCCGCCCATGTCGCGGCCATAACGGCGCGTTGTTCA
>CALGNW010000290.1 GCA_937958345.1 uncultured Neomegalonema sp.
CATTTCATCTGCCCGCAACAGATTGACGACGCGCTGATGAGCGGCGTCACGACGATGCTCGGCGGTGGTACGGGTCCGGCAACCGGCACGAACGCCACCACCTGCACCCCCGGCCCTTGGCATATCGGGCGGATGCTGCAAGCCGCCGACAGCTTTCCGATGAACCTCGGTTTTGCGGGCAAGGGCAATGCCTCTGAACCCGCCGCGCTGGTCGAGCAAATCAACGCCGGGGCCTGTGCCCTGAAGCTGCATGAGGATTGGGGCACGACGCCTGCAGCCATTGATTGCTGCCTCGGCGTGGCCGACGATCTGGACGTCCAAGTGATGATCCATACGGATACGCTAAATGAGTCGGGCTTTGTCGAGAACACGATTGCCGCCTTCAAGGATCGCACGATACATGCGTTTCACACCGAAGGGGCGGGGGGCGGTCACGCGCCGGATATTATCAAGGTCGCGGGCCTCGCCAATGTGATCCCGTCCAGTACAAATCCGACGCGGCCTTACACGGTCAACACGCTCGAAGAACACCTCGATATGTTGATGGTGTGCCACCACCTCGACAAATCGATTCCGGAAGACGTGGCCTTTGCCGAGAGCCGCATCCGGCGCGAGACAATCGCGGCGGAAGACATTCTGCACGACCTCGGCGCGTTCTCGATTATTGCGTCGGACTCGCAAGCGATGGGACGTGTCGGCGAGGTGCTGATCCGCACGTGGCAGACGGCGGATAAGATGAAGTGCCAACGCGGGGCGCTCGCGGCAGAGACAGGCGATAACGATAACCTGCGTGTCCGTCGCTATATCGCGAAATACACAATCAACCCGGCTATCGCTCACGGCATCGCCCATGAAATTGGCAGCATCGAAGAAGGCAAGCGCGCTGATCTGGTGCTGTGGTCGCCCGCGTTCTTTGGTGTGAAGCCCGAGTTGGTTTTGATTGGCGGCACGATTGCGGCGGCGCAAATGGGTGATCCGAACGCCTCGATCCCAACGCCTCAACCCGTCCACATGCGGCCCATGTTCGGGGCCTTTGGCAAGTCGCGCGAAGCATCGTCAGTGACGTTTGTATCCGAGGCGGCGATGGGAATTGGCGATACGCTGGGGCTCGCTAAGCAAACGCTGGCAGTCAAGAACACACGCGGCGGGATCGGCAAAGCGTCGATGATCCTCAACGATGCAACACCTGATATTGAAGTTAACCCAGAGACGTATGAAGTGCGCGCAGACGGAGAGTTGCTAAACTGCGAACCCGCCGAGGTGCTGCCGATGGCCCAGCGGTATTTTCTGTTTTGAGAAACCGTTAAAATGCAGAAAATACTTTTAGACGAGATCGCTCTTTGTTTTCGGCTGGGTGCCGATGTTGTGAGAGGAAATATAACTCTTTCTGATGCTGCATTACTAGCGGCCTCGAACGGTATGAATCCCGGTTCAGCGAGAGGTTATATAAAAATCGTTCGGGATATGACTGAAGGTGTCACCTATAAAAGAACGTTGAACGAGATGGCGGCAGATTACTACTTGTCAAATATAGGCGAAGAATTTGGAGCGAGTTATTATAAAAATGCGCTATCCTCACTCCGCAAACATATCGATTATTATGAATCTAACGGGAAGCGAAATGTTGTTGCGCAGAAGCGCATCCTTGCAAAGCATTCAGCAAGGCTAACATATCAACTGAATGGGCTTCCCGAAGCTGATGTTGAGCGTGAAACGCTGCAAGGGAAAATTGCAAAATCGGCCAGCGATACTTCGGAGGCGCGTCGCGCCCGGCTGGAAAGCGCAACTGGAATAGCGGAACCATTTTTTGTAGTAGCGACAGCCTACCGCCGTAACCATGATGTAATCGCAGAACGTCTGTCTCTTGCAGGTGACATTTGCGGATTGTGCTATGATAAGGCTCCGTTTGACCGTGAAAACGGTACTCCATTTCTTGAAGTGCATCATATTATTCCGCTCTCGGAAGGTGGCAAAGATACTGTGGAAAATACAGCTGCTCTATGCCCGAACTGTCATAGAGAAGTTCATTTTGGAAACATGCGCCAAGTGCTTCGAGAAAAGCTCTTGAGGTGTCAAGGCAACGCTAACGAATGACCGATGATAGTCTTACACTCGATTATAGTTCCCGATTTATAAGGCGTCGCTCGCTGACGACCGACCATGGCTCGCCGGTTCTTATTGACCTACCCGAAGCACGTCTTTTGCGTGACGGTGAGGTGCTGGATTGCGACGGCACGCCGGTCACCATCCGTGCCGCGCTCGAAGACCTGCTCGAAATCACCGGCCCCGCCTTGCCGCGCATTGCTTGGCATATCGGCAATCGTCACACGCCCTGTCAGGTCGAGGACACCCGTCTCCTCATCCAGCGCGATCATGTGTTGCGAGACATGTTGGAAAAGCTCGGCGCGACTGTGCATGAGGTGAGTGAACCGTTTCAGCCGGAGGGCGGCGCGTACGGGCATGGCCGCACCCACGGCCACAACCACTCTCACGATCCGCAAAAAGACCCGAACGCGCACCTCCATGAATAACGCCCTGCTCAAGCTAACCACATGGCTCTCGCCCTCCTTTCCGGTCGGGGCGTTCAGCTATTCGCACGGGCTGGAATACGCCATCCATGCAGGCGACATAACAGACCGCGAAACGGCGCAGGCATGGATCGGGGCGTGTTTGTGCCAGGGTACGGCGCGCAATGATGCGGTCCTGCTGGCCCATACCATGCGTGGCGGCGACCCGAACGAACTTGATGCGCTTGCCCGCGCCTTTGCTCCTTCGCGCGAGCGATTGTTGGAGACCGAGGCGCAGGGCGCTGCATTTGGCCGCACAGTTTCCGACACCGCCGGGACGGATGCAACACAGCGCGCCTATCCTGTTGCGCTGGGCATTGCGGCGCGCGACAACGGCTGTCCCGAACCCGAAACGGTGACGCTGTACCTGCAAGCCTTCGTCGCCAATCTGGTCTCGGCGTCCATCCGCCTGATCCCGATCGGGCAGACTGACGGACAAAGGATTATCGCCGCGCTCGGTCCTGCCGTGATTGAAACGGCATCGGAAGCATTGGCCGCAACCCTCGATGATCTGGGCGGGTGCACGATTTGCGCCGACATAAGCTCGATGCGGCATGAAACTCAAACAGTCAGAATATTCAGAACATGACCTCTCCGAACGGACCCTTGCGCGTTGGAATTGGCGGCCCTGTCGGGGCGGGCAAAACGACGTTGACCGCCGCGCTCTGTATCGCATTGCGCGGGAAGTATTCGGTCGCCGCAATATCCAACGATATTTACACGACCGAGGATGCCGACGCGCTGGTGCGGATGCAGGCGCTACCCTCCGACAGGATCGTGGGTGTCGAAACGGGCGGCTGCCCGCACACCGCCATTCGCGAGGATGCCTCGATCAATCTGGCCGCCATTGCACAGTTGCGGGTGCAGCATCCCGATCTGGATATTGTGTTCATCGAGTCCGGCGGTGACAATCTGGCAGCGACATTTTCGCCCGACTTAGCCGACCTGACGCTGTATGTGATCGATGTGGCCGCAGGCGAAGAAATCCCGCGTAAGGGCGGCCCCGCGATCACACGCTCGGACTTGCTGATCATCAACAAGACGGACCTCGCCCCCCATGTCGGCGCGTCGCTTGAGGTGATGGACCGCGACGCGGCACGGATGCGCGGCGAGCGACCCTTTGTCTTTACTCAGCTTCGCGGGGGAAGCGGTGTCGACGATATCTGCCGTTTCCTCGAACGCGAAGGCGGCCTGAATTAGGTTTTTCACACGCGCATTTTCCCCTTTGCGCCAAGCACATCCGCGCCAGTGCATTGTAAATAATACTGGACGGCATGCACTGCCCTCGCTTACGCAAGTACGCAACCGAATTTAGGGAATTGCGTGATGAACAAGACTGAACTGATCGAAGCTATTGCAAAAGAAAGTGGACTGTCCGGCAAAGATGCCGAAGCCGGGCTTAACGCAACCATTGCCGTGATCCAGAAATCGCTCAAGAAAAAGCAGGACGTCCGCGTCACCGGCTTTGGCACTTTCTCGATCACCCGGACAAAGGCGCGCAAGGGCCGCAATCCGGCGACTGGCGAGGCCATTAAAATCAAGGCAACCAATTCGCCGCGGTTCAAACCCGGCAAGACGCTTAAAGACTTTGTCAACGGCGTGAAAAAGTAATGCGGACCGCCTCACCTGATTTCGGGTGAGGCATCCGTTCTGAAGCTTGCGCAATTCCATCGAGCGTTCGGGTGGCGAGTAAGCGGGGGATACCAAGTGGCCGCGAAAAAGAAATTCATCCGGATCAAACCCGGTCCGGTTCAGCGGCCTCTTTGAATAAATTTGCCAAATTCGGGATGTGAACATCCCGCTGGGACGGTAGCGTTATTACACCGTCCCGTTTCAGTTGAGAGAACTGTCGACTGGTCGTTTCCAATGTCAGCCCGATATAATTCGCAAGATCACTGCGCGACAGTGGCAGTGCAATCGTTGCTCCATCTTCGGCGGGCATTCCATTCTGCTGGATCGCACGCCTCACCAGCATTGACAGAAAACCGGCGACTTTCTCGCGCGCCGACTTGCGGCCCAACAACAACATCCAGTCCCGGGCGGCATCAAGGTCGTCGCTCGTTTTCGACAGAAGGCGCGCCATGATCGCGGGGGACTTCGCAAGCAGGCCCTCGAATATCTTTTTCTCAAAGCGGCAAAGGGTTACTTCGGTTGCGGCGACGACGTCATGGGCAACGGCTGAACGGCCCGGCCGACCGATAAAGTCTGAAGGCAAAAGCACGCCAACAATCTGACAGCGGCCATCTTCCAGCGTCCGGTTCAGCGATGCAACACCCGTTACGACCGTGCTCAGGTGCGTAAGAGCATTCTCCGCCCAAATGATCGTTTCGCCTTTTGCATAGGTTTTATAGGATTTCAGACCGTCGAGTACGGCTAACTCATCCTGATCGCATCCTGAACACACCGCGCGATGGCGAATGGGGCACTCTCCGCACGTCACCGGCGGATTGGTCTTGCTTAAGGCGGTCGCAGTGCTCATGCAAAACACGATACAGACGGCGTCCGGGGGAATGCAAGAAACCTAACTCCGCTTGCGGGCGATCAAACCTTTCGACGGGTCATAGGCGACAATCGCGGCACACAGGAAGAAGGCCGTGACCGACACCACAACCGCAAAGGCCGTGGCGTTAATCTGCCCGTAAAGCGCAAAGCGTATCAGTTCCACGCTGTAGGTGAACGGGTTGAAGCGGCAAATTTCGAAAAGCACAACGCTTGACTCTTCCATCTTCCACAGCGGGTACAGCGCGGACGATGCAAAGAACATCGGGAAAATGACAAAGTTCATCACGCCGGCAAAATTTTCCAACTGGCGAATTGCCGACGATAAAAACAGGCCCATCGCACCCAGCATCATGCCCGATAACATCAAAGCGGGAAGGACAGCGAGATAACCCGTAATAGATGCCTCAATCCCCCAAAAATATGCGACGAGCAGAAACGCGTAGACTTGGGCAATCGACACGATGACGCCGGCCATCAATTTGGAGGTCAGCAAAAACCAACGGGGGTACGGGCTAACCAGCAGGGTGCGCATCGCACCGGTTTCGCGGTCGTACACCATGGATAGCGATGATTGCATGCCGTTAAAAAGTTGTATCATCGCGCACAAACCGGGTGCGATGTAGACCTCGTAAGGGACGTTGGACATCTCGTAAGGCGCGCCGACAACGACGCCATAGGCAGAGCGAAATCCGGCGGCGAAAATAAACAACCACACCAACGGACGCACTAACGCCGAAAGAAACCGTTCGCGCTGCTTGGTAAAACGCAGTGCCTCGCGCCAGACAATTCCGTGAAAGCAGACAAGATGTCCGTGCCAGTTCACATGACCAAGGTTCATGCGAGCACATCCACCGGTTCCGCACCCGTCAGCGCCAGAAAAGCATCACTCAAGTTCGTGCCCTGTGCCAGTGCCGCCGATGAATCGCGCGCAAGGACGCGGCCCCTGTGCAAAACGACAACGTCGTCTTGCGGATCTATCTCATCAAACAAATGCGTCGCCCAAAGAACGGCGACTCCCTCTTCCCGAACCAATCCACGAACCGTTGAAACAACATCACGCCGCGATTGAATGTCGAGACCGACTGTTGCTTCATCTAACAACAGCAAACGCGGATTATGCAGCAAGGCACGCGCAATCTCCGCACGGCGGGTTTGGCCGCCGGACAACGCGGCCACCTTCATATCAGCCTGACCGATCAGACCCACGCGATCCAGAACCAGATCGCCTCTCCTGCGCGCTTCACTCTTTCCGATCCCGTGCAGCGCGGCATGGTATCGCATATTCTGCCGAACAGTCAGACCGACATCCAGAGAGCGGCTTTGGAACACCACGCCAAGTCCAGCCAGAGCAGGACCGGCATTGCGCCGCACGTCATAGCCCCCGATCTCTATCTTGCCGCTGATATTGTCATAGAGGCGCGTAATCAAAGAAATGAGAGTTGTCTTGCCCGCGCCATTGACTCCAAGAAGCGCCGTGAAGCCGCCCGAACGAATGCTCAGCGAGACATCATCGAGAGCGCGTGTTTTGCCGAATGAATGGCTAACGCGTTCAACGTTGAGCGCTGCTGCTTGCGGGGTTTTCACTGGATACTGATCGAGACTTTCTGACTGTCTCCCTTTGTGCCCGGTATTTTCAATGTATACCGCCCCGGTTTGACCGCTATAAACGACAACTCGATTGTACCTTCATCGTCGAACTCGAAACTGTCGAGGCCGAGGGGGCGTATTTCGAGATCGTTGATCACCACCTCGTTTATCCAGATGGCCCGGAAGAACTCGGACCCGGCAAGCGCCAGTTCCGCAGAACCGTCGGATGTGATTTCGATCGTATAGTAAACGCCGGATTGCAGTTTCAGCGCGCTTTTCGCCAGCGGCTCGCCCGACGCCATCGTGATCGGGGGCAGGTCTTCGCGGTTACATTTCGCGAGCAAGCCGGCGAAGCCCATCTCCTTCGCGCCGCAAAGCGGTGCGGCCTCAGACGGTATCGGAACGGCAATCCCAGAAGACACCATGCAAAAAGCGGCAATCAAAGCCAATTTCATTATCAAACCTCGTGCGAGCTGAAGGGCGTTGGGGGAAATGAGCCTCAAGCTGCAACCCGACGTTCCCTTTACCGGCCCTGACGATTGATCATTTTGTACCATTGGTAAAGGCCAGAACACCCCGTTCCGCTGCAGCATCGGGTGTCAGCGTGCCGTCGGCAACCAGCAATCGCAAATCTTCCAGATCAGTTTTTTCGCGGAAGACCGCCATTAATTGCGCCTCCAATGCCGCGTCAAACCATTGCTGGGCCTGCCCGTTTCTGCGGCGCGCATGAAGCCCCGAAGCGCGGCGGGCAGCATCAAGGCTCTTGAGAGCGCGCCAGATATCGTCGAGGCCGTTTTCTTCCAACGCGGATGCCGTCAAAGCCATTGGATACCCTTCCGCCTCGCCATCACGAGGACGGAAAAGGCGCAAGGCTGAGGCGTAGTCAGCACGGGTCCGTTCCGCCGCATCTTTCATCGCGCCATCCGCCTTGTTAACCACAATGACGTCGGCGATCTCCATGACGCCTCGCTTCACACCCTGAAGCTCATCGCCGCCTGCCGGAGCAAGAAGCAATAAAAACATATCCGTCATTTGCGCCACCGTCGTCTCCGACTGTCCGACACCGACCGTCTCGACCAGCACCGTATCGAAGCCCGCCGCTTCGCAGAGCAAAATTGCCTCGCGGGTGCGCCGCGCGACGCCGCCCAACGCACCGCCCGAAGGGGATGGACGGATAAAGGCGTCAGAAGCCCGCACAAGTCGCTCCATGCGCGTTTTATCGCCCAGAATCGCCCCTCCGGCGATTGTCGATGATGGATCAACGGCAAGGACGGCAACCTTTCGTCCCTCGTCTATCAACTGCATTCCGAAGCTTTCGATGAAAGTCGATTTCCCGACACCCGGCGTCCCCGACAGGCCGATCCGCATGGCATCGCCCGTGACGCCCCCAAGCGAGGACAGCAAAGCCGAAGCCTGCTTGCGGTGATCCGTGCGGGTGGATTCAATCAATGTAATCGCACGTGACAGAGCCCGCCGTTCTCCGGCAAGCAACCCGTCACGCAACGCCGATAAGGAAGCTGACAAACTCATCGCGCTAACACCCGAACCGTTTCACGATTACCCTTTGCTCAACGCTTTCATAGCGTTCTCGATACCGGCCAGCGTCAGAGGAAACATGCGATCCGCTGTCAATTCGCGGATCATCTGTATCGAGTGGGTATACCGCCAATGATCTTCGCGGACTGGGTTGAGCCAAGCATAGCTCGGCCAATGTTCAAAAGCACGATTCAGCCAGATCTGTCCGGCCTCCTCGTTCCAGTGTTCGTTCGCCCCGCCGGGTACGGCAATCTCATAAGGGGACATGCTGGCGTCTCCGACAAACAGGCATTTGTAATCCGGGCCATAGGTATTGAGCACCTCCCACGTCGAGGTTTGCTCGGTCCAGCGCCGTTTGTTGTCCCGCCAAACGCCTTCATACAGGCAGTTGTGAAAGTAGTAATATTCCAGATGCTTGAATTCTGCGCGCGCAGCGGAAAACAGTTCTTCGACCACGCGGATATGATCGTCCATTGATCCGCCGACATCGAGGAAAATCACAAGCTTTACCGCGTTGCGTCTTTCAGGCCGCGTAATAACATCGAGGTAGCCGCGTTCCGCTGTTGATCGGATAGTACCATTCAGATCCAACTCTTCATCAGCACCGGACCTGGCCCAAACACGCAGGCGCTTGAGCGCAACTTTAATGTTGCGGGTTCCCAGTTCGATGCTGTCGTCCAAATTTTTGAACTGGCGTTTATCCCAGACCTTTACTGCCTTTCGATGACGGCTTTCATGCTGGCCAATACGAACGCCCTCGGGATTATAGCCATACGCACCAAACGGCGACGTTCCGGCTGTGCCGATCATTTTTGATCCGCCCTGATGGCGCTTTTCCTGTTCAGCGAGTCTCTTTTTGAGCGTTTCCATCAGTTGATCCCAACCGCCCAGAGACTCGACCAGTTTTTTCTCTTCGTCAGACAGGTGCTTCTCAGCTAGTTTTTGCAGCCACTCCTCGGGAATGGGTTGCTCTTCTACGCCTTCAAGGCCTCCCCCTACTGCCTCAACACCCTGAAAAATTTCCGTGAAAACACGATCGAACTTGTCGAGATGACGCTCATCTTTTACCAGCGCGGTCCGAGCAAGAAAATAAAATTCCTCGACGTCATACATCGCGATTCCGACGTCCAAACCCTCTAACAGCGCAAGGTACTCGCGCAGAGAGACGGGCACACCCAGCAACTTAAGCGTCAGGAAAAATCTGATAAACATGATGCCCGTTTAGCAGGCTGGCGCTTCAACCAAAACCCCTGATTAGCGGGGCAACGCGCGATCCAGCAGTGTATCAACGGCATTCCACAATACCGACTGCACGGCGTCAGTCTCCATCAACGGCTCATGCAGCGAACGTTCAAGGCACACGTGCCGGACCATCGGATTTGCATTGGCAAAGGTCTCAATCGCGCTGTTGGAAACGACACTGTCTTCGGACGCTGACAAAACGAGACTTGGAATATCCACCCAGCCATCCTCCAGCGCAGATACAACTGCCATTTCGCGATATCCGGCCCTAAGCCATCCGTAAGTTGTCCCGCCCAGCGTCAGGTCCGGATGTTTCGCCAGCATATCTTCATGGCGGGCAAACCGGACGGGATCGTGAGTCAGGACATTGTTGTCAAATCCGCGCTCGGGGCCTGATCTGTCATCGCATCCCTGCGCATACCGGCTCCCGAAACCGGTCAGCGTCGCCAGATTCGAGGCGACGAAGGCTGCCCAAGACATCAACGGACTTAAACCCAACCCGAGCATTGGCGCGCTGAGAATGGCCCCGCATAGTTCCGATTGGCGCCTCTGCACAAAACGCGCAGTGACAAGCCCACCCATCGAGTGGCCTAACACCAGCGAGGGTGCGTCTCCGGTCTCGGCCCGAAACTGATCAAACGCGGCATCGTAATCGAATTGAAATTCATTAAAATCAGATACATAGCCCCGACGCCGGTTTTGCAGCATGCGCTGGGACAATCCCTGGCCGCGAAAATCAAACGCGCCGACATGGAACCCCCGCTCCTGAAAAGCGGCAATCCATTCATACGCCTTTTCAATATATTCGGTGCGGCCTTGCGCGAGCAGGATTGCACCTCTTACTTCGCCAATCGCAGGCCAATGCGCAAAGCGCAATCCGACCCCGTCCGAGGCTCGGATAACCCGCGACCGCGCACCCGGCGGAGCATCACCATATAGCTCCGCTGACGCCGGATGATGCACCTTCACAGAGGCCCTCAGCCTAACAGGCGAGCGATTGTCATGGCGGCACCCATGTCACCGTCAATCTTGATCTTGCCCGTCATGTACGCGGCAGTCGGATCGAGGTCACCCTCCATCATCTCGCGAAAGGTTTCTTCGTTCGCGGTGATCGTGCAATCAGCCTCTGTGTCGCTGTCAGAAGCGACACTGGGCGGGCCATCGTTGCCATTGACGAGGATCGCGGCCTCGCCCTCAAAGTCAAACCGAACCGTCGAACCAAAGGCGTCAGCGCCGGACACTTTTTCCTGAAGTGTCTCGACAGCCTTGGCGAGCGTTGCATCATCCATCATAGTTCTCCTCGAAGGGCCTTTGGCCTGCCACAATGAATGCCGAATACCGCAGACTTGTACAGCGGTCCAGACATCCGCAAGGTAAGGTTGCTGACAAATGACGGAGATTTCGATGCTCTCACCTCTGCGCCTCGCGACAGCAGTTCTGTTTCTCGGCCTCACAGCACCCGGTTTTGCGCAGGACGAGGGCGCGCCCGAAGGCGGGCAGGTGATTGCCGAAAAGCCCAAACAGTTGTCGGATGAAACGATTGACTCTCTCTTCGATCAGTTGGCGGAGGCGGACGAACGGCGGGCCGCGCGGATCGAGAGCGAGATCACAGATCGTTGGGAGAAATCGGGCAGCGACTCGGCTGATCTTCTCCTGCTTCGAGGGCGTAAAGCATTGGCAAAGCGGGACTTTAAGAAGGCGATTGCGCATTTTTCGCGGCTGATCGCATTCAGGCCGGACTTCGCGGAGGGCTGGAATGCTCGGGCGACCGCGCATTTCGCGGACCGTAACCTTGGCCGCTCAGTCGCGGATTTGTACGAGGTACTGAGGCTAGAGCCCCGCCATTTCGGCGCGATGATCGGCCTCGGCTTGATCATGGAGGGGTGGGACCGCGAGGACGAGGCCTACGCTGCTTACAGCGCGGCTCAGGCGATTCACCCGAATGTCGACGGCGCCGCTGACGGCCTTGAGCGGTTGCGCAAGTCGGTTGAAGGACAGCCGATTTAGTATATATATTTCAAATACTTACTTGCGCAACGTACCGATAGCGAAGCCCAGTTTTGTCTTACCGGCAAGGCGCACAATCCGATGATAAGTGCTGCCGGTCGCCTCGAACCAGACATCGAAGGGGAAGTAGCGTTGCTCGTTTTGCAACTCGCCTTCGAACCCCGCGATGCGTTCATACACGCCAAAACAACGCTTTAGCGGCTGTTTCCAAGATGGTGGCGGAGGACTGCGGCCTTCGGGCCGGTTGCTGAGCGGCAGCAGAACGATGTCATAGCGGCGCTTGCCGTCAAAGACAGGAATGCTGCGATTACAAAGGTCTTCGGCGTTTCGCGGATTCATCATGGTCACAGCCGCCGTTACCGGGTCGAGCGTGCCCGGATGCTCGGAAGCATCTGTATCATATGGCTTTTTCGCCTCTGCCGGATAGATCGAGACGTCCGCGATTTCGCCGGTATAGGCGATGCTTACCTTGCGCTCTTCACTTCTAGTTGTATAATCTGTTCGGTACTCGTCAGGGGCGAGGTATCCACGTGTATGGCGATAGCCCTTGGCCGATGCGGTCATGCGCGTCTTGACCAATAACTCAAGTAAACCGCGGGTTTGGACGGTAGAGCTTGCACTATACTCTAACGTACCGATGGCCCCGTCAAAGGTGATTTCAGCAATAGAAAGCCCGCCGATGTAGAAATCATAGGTTGTTTCAAACGGAGACGGCTCGCCAATCTCACCGGTTGCCGCAACAGGTGCGCTGAGCAAAATACCCGCGCAAAACCCATGGAAAAGCCTCGCAAAACTTCTCATTTTCTCTCCAGACTTTTCAGCGACCGGCTCCGGCGGCGCTCATCCGCGGCAAAATAGAGCCGGACCGAAATCCGTATCGCTATCCGGCACCGATTTTTGCGCGAGAATAGTTAACATGGATTTTATGTTTGCGGATCACTTGCAATCCGTTCACGCGCCAGACTGCCGACGGCAGGATCGTCCGCGCACGCGACCATACGGCCCCGCCGATCCGCTGGCGCAACCGGACAAAGAATTAAGTCTGAATATAGCGAAATTCACCCCTCGGCCACTGCCTGAGGGAAGGGCTTATCAACCCTTCTCGGCAACAAGGCCCCTCGCGGGGCTCAGGGCGTTCGTCGCTTGAAAACCTCCACCGGAGGTTTTCATCCGCTTTGCCGCACAGACAAGATCGCTGAAGACCGCGCCACCATCCGAAATCCAATCTACCGGCAACAAGGCCCTTCGCGGGGCTCAGGGCGTTCGTCGCTTGAAAACCTCCACCGGAGGTTTTCATCCGCTTTGCGGACCGCTCCTTACCCCTCAACCGACAGGTCAAAGTTTTCGCCGGGGAAGTATTTCGCAAGGCGCACATCACCGGTACGGGCGTGCCCCTCCATACCCTCAAGGCGCGAGATACGGGCACAGGATTGCGCGATGTCGCGGTTCGCTTCACGCGACATTTTCTGCCACGTCACGGTCTTCATAAACTTGTGAACCGACAGACCGCCCGAATATTTCGCCGCGCCCTTGGTTGGCAGGACGTGGTTCGTTCCCGAACACTTGTCGCCATAGGCAACCGTGGTTTCCTCACCGAGGAACAACGAGCCATAGTTGCGCAGGGTCGCCAGCCACCAATCCAGGTCATCCGCCTGAATTTGCAGATGCTCGGACGCATACTCGTCCGAAACCTTC